>CAMPKM010000444.1 GCA_946887155.1 uncultured Gemmatimonadota bacterium | reverse complement strand
AGTCCAGCCCGCCGCTCAGTAACGCGCCTACCGGCGAGACACTGCGTAGCCGACAACGCACCGCCTCGGCGAAGTGGTGGCGAAATCCGTCCGCGTATTCCTCGAACGACGCGCACTGCATCTCGCGATCCGGGTCGAGCGCCCAGTAGCGCTCTAACCGTGTTCCATCGCGGGTCACCACCATCCGGTGCGCGGACGGTAGCCGGACGATGTCGCGATAGAACGTGATCGATTCGTCGTCCATCCTGCTGGCGAGGTAGTCGCCCACGCGCACCTCCTCCAGGCGGCGCGGGATTTCCGGGAGCGCGAGGAGTTGCTTGAGCTCGGAGCCGAAAGCAAACAGGCCGCACGACCGATGGTAGTAGAACGGCTTGACCCCCATGTGGTCGCGCGCGCATACCAACGCATGCCGGCGCGCGTCCCAGATTGCCACCGCGAAATCGCCGATGAGTCGCTCGCAGAAGCCCTCCCCCCAGCGCTCATAAGCGGCGAGGATCAGCGCACCGTCAGTGACATCGGTCGCGCTGGACGCGCCACGTATGGCGCCGAGCTCGTGAAGGAGCTCGGTCCGATTGTCGACCCGCGCGTCCGCGGTGAGGATCAGGTCGCCCGTCGCATTTGCCAATGGCTGGCGTTCGTGCACTGACTCGGGCGTCGTCTGCAGCATTCGGTGACCGAGCGCCACCCATCCGTCGCTCCACGTACCGCAGCCGTCCGGGCCACGGTGGCGGACACGGTCAAGCATTCGAGCGAGTCCTTCGGCGTCTGCGAGGCGTCCGTCGAGGCGGGCGATCCCCGCGATGGCGCTCACCGCTCGGCCCAATCCCGCGGATGAAGTGTCTCGTATTGGGACAGGCCAGGCATGTTGCCGACCAGGACGCCCTCCGCCGCCTCGACCCATGCGTGTGCCAGCAGTTCCCCCGCCGAGCCGCGGCGAACACCGATGCGGAGATGCGTTGTCAGCCCCTGGCGCGCGAGCAACACCTTCGCGGTGAGCGCGCGGTTGAGGCAGTTCTTCGATGCGGGGATGTACCGGCTGGCCACGTCCACGGCCCAAATCACGCGCTTCGTGGCGTCAGGATCGGCGCGCTCCGGGAGCCGCCGCCGCTCCAGGCGGGCGGCGGCTCGCTGCACGGCGCCAAACGGAAACAGCCAGAGCGCAACCCGCGTTGCAATGAGGGCGGTGGTCGCCGCAGCCAGCGCGCGTCGGTCCGCCGCCGGCAGACGCGCGAGCCTAACGATCCGCTGCATCCGGCGTGCGAGTGTCGTCGCGTTCGTCGGGACCGGCATCCAGCACGTCGATGAGCCCCTCGGCCTCGAATTTCCGGAGGATCGTCATCACGTCCTTCTGGCTCCGCTCGGCATCCACGGCAAACTCCGCCACGATGGCCTCCTGAATCTCCTGTACCCTACGGGGCTCGCGGACGAGTGCCCAGATCGCCGCGCCAACTGCGTTGAGTCCGTAGTACACCCCGGACTCCAGATGGAGGAGCACAGCTTCGTCGCCCAGGTCAGACGACACCTGGCGTTCGCTGGCGACGACGGTGGACTGCTGGGTCACGCGAGACATCGAGGCGCTCTCGGCGGAAGCATTCACGCGTCGACGATGGCGAGCCTCGAACACGGCCGGCGGTCGACGCGTCGCTACCGGTCGGAAAATGAATCATACAAGCGGCGCGTCATTCCGGGCAGCGCAGTCGACTAGTGCAGCCAACTGCCGTGATTCATGCCGAATAAGTCGACTGACGTACTGTCAGCACGGTTGTCGGACTCAAGAGCCTGACCAGCCGCGGCGGCCTATGGCTGAATTCGTTTTTGTCCAGTAACCTGATTGGTTGCCCGATCCCCGTGTCACCCTGAAGACTGGCTCCCCACTTTCTCATGCGTCGCCTGCTCACCCTGATCGCTTCAGTCGCCGGGTTCTCCTGCACCAACGATACCCTGCCCGGTGGCAGTTCGGGTCTCGTGACCGCCTTCGACTCGACAGCGGACACGATCACCGCGCGCGTCGAGGGGCAAGTGCCGGTCCCCGGTCTGCGCACCCTCGAGATAGTCATGCGCATCGCTCCGGCGCCGGACGACACGTCGCTCTTTGCGGACTTCAACGACTTCGAAGTGGATGCCGCGCGACGGATCTGGATCTACGACTATCGCGACCGCCGCATGTTCCTGTTCGACAGCGCCGGTACACTCGTCAGGCGCGTCGGGCGCAAGGGACAGGGGCCGGGCGAGTTCGAGCAGGGCAACGGCATGGTGGCACTGGCCGATACCGGCATCGCGTTCCTGGATTCGCGAAACGCGCGGATCTCGTTCTTCGCCGCCAATGGTGATTTTCGCAGCAGCTTCCCGGTTCCGTCGGGCTTCTCGACCAGCGACGGCCTGATCTCGGACCGGTCGCACACACTCTACCTGCGACGCCCCGTCACGCCACCGCGCCAGGGCGAAATACTCGGCCGCATGGGACTCGTAAGGCTGGGGCCCGATGGTACCTTCAGCGACTCGCTCCTGCCGCCCGACCTGCCGGTGCCACGCGATACGTATATCGCCGTCAGCCAGGACGGGAATTCCCGATCGTCCACGTCATCGTCCCACGCGCCTAACTACTTCTGGGCCTGGCATCCCGATGGCTACTTCGTGGCAGGGCATGGCGGCAACTACGAAATCGTCCTGGCACGCAACGATGCCAAACCGATCCTGATCAGGAGAACCGCGCCTTCGGTGGCACTCGACGCGGAAGAACGCTCCGGCGAACAGGAATCGATCACATGGAACATGAGACGTACGCAACCGTCGTGGTCCTGGGTGGGAC
The DNA here is from genome assembly GCA_946887155.1 of uncultured Gemmatimonadota bacterium. Next base: position 350 of record CAMPKM010000444.1, on the reverse strand, counting down.
CGGACATCCCCGCGACCAAAGCGCCCCTGCTCGGCATCACCGTCGCGCGCGACGGAAATATCTGGGCGCGTGTCGCCGTACCGTCCGAGCGGATACCGAGCGCTGACCTCGCTCCCCAGCAGGAGAACGGACCGCCCGTAAACAAGTTCCGCTCGCGCGCGACGTACGAGGTCTTCGCTCCCGACGGAACGTTCCTCGGCCGCGTACCGATGCCACCGCGGACTTCCATGCTGCACGCTGATGGGGAGTACCTCTGGGCGATCACACGGGATGACGACGACCTGCCCTCGGTCGTACGGTTCCGCATCGTGCCGGCGCTGGGCAGGTAGGAAGCGCTATTCAATAGCGGA
>CAMPKM010000443.1 GCA_946887155.1 uncultured Gemmatimonadota bacterium | reverse complement strand
TTCGGGAATACGCGGACGGAACCGCGCGGCATCATCATCGCCGACACGAAGTTCGAGTTCGGCGACCGCAGCGGGGAAATCATTCTCGTCGACGAAGTGCTGACGCCGGACAGCTCGCGCTTCTGGCCCGCCTCGAAATACGCGCCGGGCCAGTCGCAGCCGAGCTTCGACAAGCAGCCATTGCGTGATTATCTCGATGGCGAGCGACGCGCGGGACGCTGGAACGGCGACGCGCCACCGCCAACGCTGCCGGACGAAGTGGTCACGGCCACCAGCAACCGGTACCTCGATGCCTTCGAGCGGATCACCGGCACCGCGCTCGACGTCGGAGCGCTGTCATGAGCTTTGCCCGCGAGGGACTGCCCTTCATCGGCATTGCGATGGTGCTGGCCCTGGCGACCCTCATCGCCGCGGTCATGATGCGATCGTGGCCGCTCTGGCTGCTCGCCTTCGTGTTCATCATCCTTGCGCTCTGGGTCTCGTACTTTTTCCGCGACCCGGAACGCACCGGCGAGCGCGGGAGCGGCATCGTCATCGCTCCGGCCGACGGCCGCATCGTGATGATCACCGAGGTGGATGAACCGGCATTCATTCACGGCAAGGCGCTCCGCATCTCGATTTTCATGAACGTGTTCAACGTGCACGTGAACCGGTATCCGGTGTCGGGAACGGTTCGCTTCGTGCATTACAATCCCGGGAAGTTCCTGAACGCCGCCACCGACAAGTCGAGCCTCGAGAACGAACAGAGTTCGGTCGGCATCGAGTCGGGGTCGCGGCGGATACTCGTCAGGCAGATCGCCGGGCTGGTGGCGCGCCGCATCGTGACGTACAGCCGCGACGGCGACCAGGTCGAGCAGGGCGAGCGGATGGGCATCATCCGATTCGGGTCCCGCGTCGACGTCTTCCTCCCCACGACCGCGCGGGCAACGGTGAAGGTGGGAGACAACACCGCGGCGGGTGCGTCGGTCATCGCCCACCTGGCCGATCAATGATCGAGCCAGAGCGACGACGCCGATTCGCGCGGCCGATCGTGCTGCTGCCGAACGGGTTCACGCTGCTGAACCTGTTCTTCGGCATCTTCGCGATCGTCGCCGCCAGCCGCGGCAACTACCAGGGGGCTGCCCTCTACATCGTGCTCGGCGGCGTAGCTGACGCCTTCGACGGTCGCATCGCGCGCGCGACCCGCTCAGGCAGCCGGTTCGGCGCCGAGCTGGAGTCACTCGTCGACGCGATCACGTTCGGTCTCGCGCCGGCACTGCTCAGGTTCTTCGCCGTGTTCAACCAGCACGGCTGGGAATGGGTCTTCTGCTATTTCTTCACGATGTGCGCCGTGATCCGGCTGGCGCGCTTCAACGTGGAACAGGCGGGGCGAGCCAAGGCGTACTTCAATGGGCTGCCGAGTCCCATGGCCGGGATGACGCTGGCCACGTACTACTGGTTCCGTGAGTCGCCGCTGTACCAGACCACGTTGCTCGCCGATCTCCCGTGGCCGGTGATGCTGCGATTCATCATGGTCGGCCTGGCTTTCCTCATGATCAGCCAGGTCCGCTATGCCGCGGTGCCACTGATCGGCTACCGGACGTTCCGCGAGATCCTCGGCACCTTGATCGTTGGCGGGACGCTCTTCGGCGTGATCTTTCTCCCGAAGCCGTTTTTCTTCCCCGCGATGATGGCCTACGTGACGTGGGGCGTGTTGCGAACGGTGTTCACGGGACTGCTCGATCGGATGCCCGCTGGAGATGATATGGAGGATGCCGTCTTTGCAGATTCCGATGGCATGGAAGGCGCGGGATTTCCAAGGAAGCGGCGGCGGCGCCGTCGTGGTGGCCGCCCCACTGGCGAGCCACAAGGCAGCAACGTTCACAAGGAACCCACGGCATGACGCGATATCGCGTGGCAGTCCATATCGTCCCTCGAAAGGGTGTACTCGATCCACAGGGCAAGGCCGTCGCTGACGCGCTGCATGCGCTGGGCTTTGGTGCGGTGCGCGAGGCGCGCGTCGGGCGACACCTCATCCTCGACGTCGATGCCGCCGATTCGAAAGCGGCTGAAACATCCGTGCGCGGCATGTGCGACAAGCTGCTCGCCAACCCCGTCACCGAAGACTACGAAATCGCAGGAGTGAGCGCGTCGTGAAGTTTGGTATCGTCACGTTCCCCGGTTCCAATCGCGAGCCGGACGCCAGCCTGGCAGCGCAGGCGGCCGGCGCCGAGGTCGTCCACCTCTGGCACAAGGATCATGACCTGCGGGGCGCGGATGTCATCATCCTTCCCGGCGGATTCAGCTACGGCGATTACCTCCGGGCCGGCGCCATTGCGCGCTTCAGCCCCATCATGGGCGAGGTGGTCGAACATGCGCGCCGCGGCGGCCCCGTGTTAGGCATCTGCAACGGCTTCCAGATACTCTGTGAAGCGCAGCTCCTGCCGGGCGCGCTGCTCCGCAACGCGAGCCTCCGGTTCGCCAGCCAATGGGTGAACCTGCGCGTGGAGAATGCGGGCACACTGTTCACCAACGCGTACACCGAGGGGCAGATCATTCGCGTCCCGGTCGCACACGGTGATGGTCGCTTCACCGCCGACGCCGACACCCTCAAGGACCTCGAGGACCGGAACCAGGTCGCGTTCCGCTACGTGGACCGGAAAGGCAATCCGCTGCCGGCGGCCAACCCGAACGGCTCGCTCAATGACATCGCCGGCATCGTGAACGACAAGGGCAACGTCCTCGGCCTCATGCCCCACCCTGAGGATGCGGTCGATCCGTTGTTAGGCTCCACCGACGGACTCGGCCTGTTCGAATCAATTCTCGCCCGCGTCGCCGCCTGACCCAACTGTTCAACTGCTTAACTATTCAACTATTCCTACCAATGGATGACTTCAAGCCGACAAAAGGTGAGGACGAATACTTCGTCAAACTCGACGCTGACCTCATCAAGGCCCAGCGCGCCAAACTCGATACCGAGCGGTCGAAGGCGGAGCGTGCCTCGCACTACATGCGTTGCCCCAAGTGCGGCGGACAGCTCGAGGAACACGAGCACCACCACATGAAGATCGACCGCTGCCAGGACTGCGGCGGCATCTGGCTCGACAAGGGCGAAATGGAGATGATCGAACACGTCGACCAGAGCAACGTCCGCAGCTTCGTTCGCACGATGTTCGGCCTCAAGACCGGC
>CAMPKM010000442.1 GCA_946887155.1 uncultured Gemmatimonadota bacterium | reverse complement strand
GGCCGGCGACGTGTTCGGCGCGGTGGCCCGCCTGGTGGAGGAGGGGATCGACCTCGGCCTGTTCCTTGGCGGTTTCGGCGACATGGTTCGCGCCCAACTCGCCGTCGAACTGGGCGGGGAACCCGGCGACATGTCCGAACGCACGAGGGCGGCCCTTGCCGAGCGACGCGGACGCCTGTCGTCAGGCGACCTGCTTCGCATGCTGACGGCACTCGGCGAACTCGAACCGCGATTCCGGCGGAGCACGCAGCAGCAGTTGCTGCTCGAGACGGCGCTCGTCCGCTTTGCGCTGCTCGATCGCACGGTGGCCATCGAGGATGTCCTCAAGAGTATCGGCGGCGAAGGCAATGCAGCTGGACAACCCGGGAAAACTGCTCCCGCTAGTGGTCGACCAACCCCGCCACCCGCCGGTCGCCGTGCGCTGGAAGCGGCGGCCAGCGTCGAACGCATGAGCGAGCCTCCGCGTGAGGCAGTGCGGGCGCCGGCATCGGTCCGGATCACGCCGGCCGCCGGCCTGAGCGTCGAGCCGATGGCAACGCCTCGCTCCAGCCTCCCGCCAGCGAAGGGCAAACAATCGCAGGTCTCGGCATCGGACCTGAACGCGGTCGCCGGCGTCTGGGATGACATGGTCGCTGGCATTCGTCGCGATCGACCATTCATTGCCACGCTGCTCGAGCACGCGCTTCCTACGAGTACGACCGGGAGTGGAGTACTCGTCCTGCAGGTGGAAACGCCAACGGTTCAGGAAGGGCTCACCGCAAAAGCCACTGAGGTGGTGAGTACGATGAGTGGTTGGCTCGCTGGCTTGACGAAGATCAACGTGCGACTCGCCGGTGACCCGCGAACCGCAACGCCCGCGACGAGAATGACGGTGGAGACCGCGAGGGCCGATACGCTCGCGCTGCTCCGCAAGCGCGACCCGGTGCTGAGCGCCGCGATAGACTCTCTCGATCTCGACCTGATCGACTGACGTGCTTGCCGCTGTAACGCGGCGGTGCCTAACTTGCGTCAGCCGAACGATTTCCCCAGGACTACCATGGCGGACTTCCTAAAGATTCTTCAGCAGGCGCAGCAGATGCAGGGCAAGCTCCAGCAAATGCAGGAGGAGCTGCAGCATCGGACGGTGCATGGCGCCGCGGGTGGCGGCATGGTGACGGTGGAAGCCGATGGCCGTGGCCAGATCAAGCGCGTCAAGCTCGATCAGTCGCTTTCCGGTCAGGCCGATCTCGAGATGCTCGAGGACCTGATTGTCGTCGCGGTCAACGACGCGCAGAAAAAAGCCACCGAGCTGGCCCAGGACGAGATGCAGAAGCTGACCGGGGGGATGAATCTGCCGTTCAAGCTTCCGTTCTAGGTTGGGATCGCGTTACTGGTAGTGGTTATTGGTTATTGGTACTGGCTACAAGTACTGATATGACTACGGGTATCCGGTCTTCATCCCAGTAACCGTAGCAGTTCCATTAACCATTAACCAATAACCACTAACCAATTCCCCCCCCGGATGTCCGCGATCGACGACCTGACGACGGAGCTCTCGAAGCTCCCTGGCATAGGGAAGAAGACCGCACTCCGGCTGACGTACCACCTGCTCAAGCAGCCCGCTGACCGGAGCCTGCGTCTCGCCCGCGCCCTCGAGGTGCTGGCCGAGCGTGTTCACCCCTGCCCGCGGTGCCATAACCTGACCGAGCAGGACCTCTGCTCGATCTGCTCCGACCCACGCCGGGACACGAGTGTTATCTGCGCGGTGGAGGAAGCGTCTGATATCGGAGCTATCGAACGGTCAGGGGAGTACCGCGGGGTCTACCACGTCCTCGGGGGCCGCCTCTCCCCGCTCGATGGCGTCTCCGCGTCCGACCTCGCCATCGGTGAACTCGTACAGCGGGTGGGACATGGTGAGGTGCGGGAAGTGATCGTCGCCACGAATCCAAGCATCGAGGGAGAAGCGACTGCGCTGTACCTGCAACAGGTTCTGGCTCCGAGCACGGTTCGCGTCACCCGGATCGCCCGCGGGCTGCCGGTGGGTGGTGATCTGGAGTACGCGGATGGTGTGACGATTGCCCAGGCACTGGTCGCTCGCCGCGACATGACATGACGCGTTAGGCTCCAGTACCTGTGCGGTACCAGTACCACTACTCGTCCCCCTACCAGTACCGGGTTCCCGTAACCAGAAACGACGCCATTCCTCCAGGTGCCCCCCTTTTCCTTAACCTCCGACGACGAACTCACCCTCCGGCAAGGCATGGAGCGCCTGCTGCGGGAGTGCGGGGCGCATTGCGCCCTGCTGGTCGATCGCGGGGGTCAGCTTCTCACGCAGGCCGGCGGACGCCCGTCATTCGATGCCACCACGTTCGCCACGCTGACCGCGGCCGATTTCAGCGCGAATGACCAGTTGGCGAGACTGCTGGGCGAGGACGAATTCACGAGCCTCTTCCACCAGGGCGACCGCGAATCGATGTTCGTGTCCGACATCGCGGGGAGCATGATCCTCGTGGTGCTCTTCGACGCCCGCATTGCGCTCGGACTCGTCAGGCTTCGCCTGCGCCCCGTCCTCGAGGACCTCGCCCGCATCGTCGACGCCATGTTGGCGCGCGACGGAACGGCCGCCTCGCGGCCCGCCATCCTGGCCGGAGCCGACGAGGAAATCGATCGGCTCTTTCAGTAAGGAAGCACGCGCATGTCGATGATCAACTACGCGTCCCGGGAGTTCTACTGCAAGATCGTGTACTACTGGCCGGGGATGGGCGGGAAGACGACCTATCTGGAGCACGTGTACAAGAAGGTCTCACCGAGCACGCGCGGTAAGCTGATTTCGCTCGCTACCGAAACCGAACGCACGCTCTTCTTCGACTTTCTTCCAGTCGATCTCGGGACCATTCGCGGGTTCAAGACGCGATTTCATCTCTACACGGTTCCGGGCCAGGTGTATTACAACGCCAGTCGCAAGCTCATCCTCAAGGGAGTCGATGGCGTGGTTTTTGTAGCGGATTCCCAGGTGGATCGCATGGAAGCGAACCAGGAGTCCATGCAGAACCTGTACGACAACATGGCCGAGTACGGCTACGACCTGACGAAGATGCCTTTCGTCATTCAGTACAACAAACGGGATCTTCCGACTGCTGCACCGATATCAGAGCTGCAACAAGCGCTGAATCCCGGATGGGAAGTCACTGATGCGGAG
>CAMPKM010000441.1 GCA_946887155.1 uncultured Gemmatimonadota bacterium | reverse complement strand
CCATGCCCTAGAGTGGACTATTTCCATGCTTCTTCTTCGGATTCGTGTCGCGCTTGCCCGCGAGCGCGTCGAGCGAGTCGATGAGCCGTGGGCGGGTGTCGCGCGGGTCGATGATGTCGTCGACGAATCCGTGCGCGGCCGCGACATACGGATTGGCGAACTTCTCCGAGTATTCCGCCACACGCTGGTCGAGCGCGGCCGCCGGATCGTCCGCTTCGGCAATTTCCTTCCGGAACAGAATCTCCACCGCGCCCTTGGCGCCCATCACCGCGATCTCGGCGGTCGGCCAGGCGAGGTTGACGTCGCCGCGGATGTGCTTGGAGCTCATGACGTCGTACGCGCCGCCGTATGCCTTACGAGTGATGACGGTGAGCTTGGGCACGGTCGCCTCACAGAAGGCAAAGAGCAGCTTGGCGCCGTGGCGGATGATCCCACCGTGCTCCTGGGCGACGCCCGGCAGGAATCCGGGAACGTCCTCGAACGTCACCAGCGGAATATTGAACGCGTCGCAAAAACGGACGAACCGCGCCGCCTTCACCGATGCGTTGATGTCGAGCACACCGGCCAGTACCGCCGGCTGGTTGGCGACGATCCCGATGCTGTGGCCGCCAAGGTGGGCAAAGCCGCAGAGGATGTTGGCCGCGAAGTCCGGCTGGATCTCGAAAAATTCGGTGTCATCGACGATGCGCCTGATGACATCGTGCATGTCATAGGGCTTGTTGGCGTGGTCGGGGACGATGTCGAGCAACGCCTCGTCGCGCCGGTCGCGGGGATCGGTGCCGGCGCCGCGCGGCGCATCGGCGAGGTTGTTCTGGGGGATATAGCGAAACAGGTCGCGGACCTTCTGCAGGCAGGCCGTTTCCGAATCGCAGGCCAGATGCGCCACGCCCGAGGTGCCGGCATGGGTATCGGCGCCGCCCAGTGCCTCCATCGTTACGTCCTCGTGGGTCACGGTCTTCACCACGTTAGGTCCGGTCACGAACATGTACGACGTGCCCCGCACCATGAACACGAAATCAGTGATGGCCGGCGAATAGACCGCGCCTCCAGCACACGGCCCGAGGATGGCCGAAATCTGGGGTACGACCCCCGACGCCAGCGTATTGCGCAGGAAGATGTCCGCGTAGCCACCTAACGATGCGACGCCTTCCTGGATCCGGGCGCCGCCCGAGTCGTTCAGCCCGATGACCGGGGCCCCGTTACGGACGGCGTGGTCCATGATCTTGCAGACCTTGGCGGCGACGGTCTCCGACAGCGACCCGCCCAACACCGTGAAATCCTGGGAGAAGACGTAGACGAGACGGCCATCGATCCGTCCATGGCCAGTGACCACCCCATCCCCATACACCTTCTGCTGGTCCAGACCGAAATCGGTGCTGCGGTGGGTCACGAATCGGTCGGTTTCGACGAACGATCCCTCGTCCAGGAGCAGGTCGATCCGCTCACGCGCGGAGAGCTTGCCCTTGGCATGCTGGGCGGCAAGACGAGTCTCGCCGCCGCCCTGTTCCGCCTCCGCGGCGCGCCGGCCGAGCAGGTCCAGCTTGTCGCGCATGGTCATGGCGGCGAAAGGTATCGTTGGAGTTGGAGAGTTGAAGAGTTGGAGGTTGAAGAAGTTGGGGAGTTGGAGAGTTGAAGAGTTGACGAGGGACTGATTTTCGGTTTGATCGTCAATTCAGGCGGGACCTGACATCCGCGTCACTGGCCATCTGCCATCCGAGTCCAGCTCTCCCTAGCTTCTCCCCGAATGGCAGTCCCCGCTACCAAATCCAGCTCGCGTCCGAGGTTCTGGCGCGTTTCTCCGCTCCGCCTGCAACTCCTGGCGGTGGTGGCGATTTCGTTCTTTCCGCTCACGCTGCTGGTCGTCAGGCTCGCCAACGATGAGCGCAACGCAACCACGCTGCGGGAGCGGGATGCGGCGCTGCGCCTGCTCGACGTGGCACTCGCCGAGCACCGGGACCTCATGCGTGCCGGCAGCGAGTTGCTGCGTCACCTGCCCGGCATGCCGGACATTTCCGGCGGCGACCCCGTGGCATGCAGCCGTTCACTGCGCGAAATGCTGGGCACCTATGCCAGCTTCACGAACGCGGCCAGGATCACCCCGGACCTCAGGGTTGACTGCAGTGCGACGCTCACCGGCAGCCTGCTCGACGTATCCACGTCACCGGCGATTGCCCTGGCTGCCAGTATCGGCTCACCGGTCCAGGGATGGATTCGTTCGAGTACGACCGGGGAACCACAGGCCACCATCGTGGAACCGGTCAAGGACGGCGAAGGCAGGATTCGCTATTTCCTGGCCATCGAAGCAGAGCTGAACTGGTTTGCCCACCTCGCGCTGGCTATTCCACGTGAACCGGGCGCCATGGCCGCCATCGTCGACTCGAGCGGGTTCTTCGTCGCGCTCCAACCCGATGTCGAGAATTTCGCCGGCGCCCGGCACGAGTCGAACGAGACGTTTCGCGCCATGCTCGGCCGCGATAGCGGCTTCGTCGAAGGTGTAGGGCTCGACAGCATTCACCGGTATTACGCGTTCCGGCACCTTCCGTCCGACAATTCTGCGCCGGTGCTGTTGACGGTCGGCCTGCCCACCGAGGTGCTGTACGCGGACGCCAACCGGCATCTGCAGACATATCTTGGCCTCCTCGCGCTGATGCTCGGGCTGACGCTGGCGATGGCGTGGCTGGCCGCGGACCTGTTTGTCATTCGCGACGTGAAAGCGCTGCTCGGCGCGACGGAGCGACTGGCGGATGGCGACCTGTCGTCACGCGCGCCGACGCCCCAGTCGAAGGGTGAGCTCAGCGACCTGGCGCAGCGCTTCAATGACCTGGCGCGACGCCTCGAGGATCGCCGCCGCGAATTCGTGCTGCTCGGCGATTCGTCGCCCGACGCGATCGCCCGGGTGAACCCGCATCTCGAGATCGAATGGGCGAACGCGGCGTTGCGGACGCAGTTAGGCACCACGACGGACGATATTACGGGGTGCCAGCTGGACGAGCTGCCGCTGGAACCGACGCTCAATACCGCGGTGACGCAGCAGGTACGGGAGGTTTTTGCGACTGGGCGCCGGCGCGAGAGCGAACACTTCGTGGCGTCAGCCAGCGGCGATACCTGGATCGACCTTCGCGTCACGCCCGAGCGCAACGCTGCCGGCGAGGTCACGCATGCGATGGTCATTGCCCGGGAC
>CAMPKM010000440.1 GCA_946887155.1 uncultured Gemmatimonadota bacterium | reverse complement strand
ATCGGGTACCCAGCCCGCGTCGTCGCGGCAGGCATTGGCGCGATACCCCGGATGGAATTCCTCGGTGGCGTTCGTGCCGCCGGCCACGTCGCGGCGCTCGAGCACGAGGACGCGCTGTCCCTTCCTGGCGAGGAGCGCCGCCGTCGCGAGCCCATTGGCGCCCGCGCCGATGACGATGACGTCGTACCGGTTCATGCGCCGGCTCCCAGGATCTCGAGCGCCGCCAGCCGGCCGCCGGCTCCCATGATGCCACCGCCTGGGTGCGTGCCCGAACCGCATTGCCAGAGTCCGCGCACGGGCGTTCGGTACTGCGCCCAGCCTGGCGACGGCCGGAGGAAAAAGAGCTGGTGCAGCGCCAGCTCGCCCTGGAAGATGTTTCCTTCCGTCAGTCCCGTTATGCGCTCGATGTCGGCAGGCGTGAGCACCTGCTGGTCGACAATGATGCTCCGGATGTTCGGCGCGAACCGCTCGAGTGCGCCAATGACCGCTTCGCCAAATGCCGCGCGCTTCTCGTCATTCCATCCGCCGGTGATCGTCGAAGGGGCGTATTGCACGAAGATGGACATCACGTGCCCGCCGGGCTTCGCCATGCCCGGGTCGATCATCGACGGCAGGATGATGTCCATGTACGGCTGCGACGAGAAGGCACCGTACTTGGCGTCGTCGTACGCGCGCTCCACGTATTCGAGCGATGGCGATATCGATATGGCGCCGCGGAGATGACGGCCGGCGCCGGGCAGGCAGGTGAAATCCGGCAATCCCGACAACGCCAGGTTCACCTTGCCTGACGAGCCGCGGATCTTGAAGCGGCGGACATCACCGACGAAATCGGCCGGCAGGTCTGCCGCAGTGACGAGCGTGAGGAACGTGCGCTTCGGGTCGAGCGACGACACCACCACGGGCGCGTCGAGCTCATCACCATTCGCGAGCACCACGCCGGTCGCGCGGCCATCCGCCGTTCGTACCTTCACGACCTCCGCGTCCAGTCGCACTTCAGCGCCTAACGCCTGCGCAGCGCGGGAAATGGACTCGGAAATGGCGCCGGTGCCGCCGCGCGCAAAGCCCCAGGCGCGGAATGCCCCGTCGATCTCGCCCATGTAGTGATGCAGCAGCACGTACGCCGAGCCCGGCGTCCGCGGTCCCATGAACGTGCCGATGATCCCGCTCGCGGACTTGGTCGCCTTGAGCACGTCGGTCTCGAACCACTCGTCGAGAAAATCGGCCGAGCTCATGGTCATGAGCTTGTACAGCAGGTGAAAATGCCGGCTCGTGAGCGACTGGAAATGGCGGCCAACCTTGAGAAGGCCCTTCAGGTCGCGTGGTGACAGCGACGTCGGATCCGGCGGAATCATGCCAATGATCGGCTTGACCGCCATCGCCATGAGTCCCATGAGCCGGCTGTACTCCTCGTACGCGTCGGCATCGCGCAACGAATGTCGCGCGACTTCGCGTCTCGTCTGGTCAGCATCCGGCCACGCCGCCAGGTAGTCATCATTGAACATCGGCGTGACGGTGCTCTCGAGCGGAAGAATCTCGAGGCCGTGCCGTGGCAATGAGAGATCGCGAATGATCTCGGGCCTGAGCAGGCTCACCACGTACGAGAACACGGAAAAACGGTAGCCGGGGACGATTTCCTCTGTCACTGCCGCCCCGCCGACGAGGTGCCGCTTTTCCAGCACCACCACGCGCTTTCCGGCGCGGGCGAGGTACGCCGCGGTCACCAGGCCGTTGTGCCCGCCGCCGATGACAATCGCGTCATAACGATTGACGGCCGTCATGCGCGCTTCCGTTCCGGATTGAAAAATGGCGTCGGCCGGACATGCGCGAGTGCCCGCTTCCGCCGGTGCTCGACCGTCACCTCCATCTCGAGCTCGCGACCCTCGAGCGCGGCACCAGCTTCGAGGTGCGCCAGCGTCAGGTACCGCTTGAGCAGCGGTGACCAGCAGCCACTCGTCGCGTACCCCACCTGCCGATCGGTATCGGCGGCGTAGATCGGGACACTCGTCCGCCACGCCGTGGCGGGCAGCCTGGGCGCGAGCCCGAGCTCCGTGTACAACGCCTCCAGCGGTTCCCATGCCACCTCGACGCCCACGAACTTCCACTCCGGTGGCCGCTGCCGTTCGGCAGCCAGTGCCTCGCGTCCAACGAATGCCGCCTTGTCGAAGCTGACGGTCCACTCCAGTCCCAGCTCCAGTGGCGACGACTTCTGCTGTTCGATCAGCGCCTTGCGGGCCGAGACGTAATCCACGTCGAGCAGCAGCAGGCCCGCTTCGATGCGGGCAACGTCCAGCGCGAGGATGCCCGCCGGCGTCAGGCCGTATCCCTCCCCAGCCGCGACGATCGCGTCCCAGACCGGCAAGGCATGCTCGGCGTCCATCCAGACTTCGTAGCCGAGGTCCCCGGTGTAACCGGTTCGGGTGATCGTCACGGGCACGCCACGGATCAACGCATTCGTCAGGCGGAAGAACTTGACCGCTGACAGGTCCGCGCCAGCCGCCTGCTCCAGGATGACGCGCGCGTTAGGCCCCTGCAGGGCCAGGGCGGCAATCCCGTCACTCACGTCCTCGACGGTCACCCGCAGTCCGCGGGCGTTTTCGCACAGCCATCGGTAATTCGGGTCGGCCGACGTCAGCCGCAGGAAATCAGGCGCCAGCAGGGAGACGGTGCCGTCATCGAGCACCTTGCCGTCCGCATCGCACCACGGCGTGTACAGCACCTGCCCGACGCTGGCCTTTGCCACGTCGCGGGTAACGACCCGGTCGAGCAGGCGAACCGCATCTGGTCCGCGCACGTGATACTTGAACAGCGGCGAGACGTCGAAGAGCGCCGCGCTGCTCCGGATCGCGTGGTATTCGCGGTCATGGTGCAGCTCATACGAACTGGCGACCACGTAGCCCGCCCAGCGCCGCCAGGTCTGCCCCTCGACGAGTGGTGCCGTACGCGAATGAAAGGGGGTTCCCGGAAGTCCCTGGCTCACCCTGTGGCTCGTTGCCTGTAGCCTGTGGCCCGTGACCGCAGGCCTCCGCCGTCGTTCATCGCGGGAGTCGTTCCGGCATGTCGGCCAGTACGTACGCCATGACCGCCATCGTGGCCACGCATAACGCGACGTCGTGCGGGTCGAGCTTGTCGACCGTGTCGGCCTCGGTGTGGTGGTACCAGAAATACCGCGTGCCGTCGACGTTCAACCCGAGGC
>CAMPKM010000439.1 GCA_946887155.1 uncultured Gemmatimonadota bacterium | reverse complement strand
TGGTCACGACACCGGCCGCGAGCACGGTCGCCGGCACGCCGGAGGTGGCCGACGCCACCGCGGGGACGGGCCGACGGTCATCGCGGCGGTAACGACGAAAGATGCGGTGGACTCGATCAGCGCCATCCCGGCGCTCTGGGCATCGGACATGCTGCGATCGAGGAATTCACCGGACCACAGACGGTCACGTGTGCCCGGTCGGAAATCACGTCCTCCGGAGCCGTGATGGCGAGGTCCGCATCGCCGTCGCGCACTGCGAGGTCCGGGTCGCCGTCGCGCACTGCGGCCGTGGCTTTGTCGAAGGAGCCGAGCCGAGCCACTGGTACTCGGTCTTCCGTTCTTCTCGAACAGACCCTCGTTCTCGGCGACGAGGACCGGAAGCCGGTGGAAGCCCTGCGCGCCACCAGCGATTCGCAGTTGCGTCCATTCCGTTGTCATCGTGGAATCTGTTCTGGCCGGCCTTCACCCACCACGTCTTCCTTGGGTTGATCGTGCCGACCGTGCCCGTGATCGGCGCCCTGCTGCTGATGCCGCGGCGCAGTGATCCGCTCATTCTGGACTGACGGCCGGCGTTTCGCAGAAATCACTGACGAGCGAGCGGAACCACTGGTGAGCGGGGTGGTTGTGCAGCCGCTCGTGCCAAATGAGTTTGTAGCTCAGCTTCTCGGTTTCGAACGGCAACGGGCGGACCGCCAATTCGTGCTGTGCGATGAGTGATTGGCCATGCCCATCGATGAAACCGTTCGGCACACACGTCAACAGGTCGCTTTCCGTAACGATCCGCAACGCGTCGGCGAAGCGATTGACGACGGCCACGATCGTCCGGGTGTGACCCTGCAGGCTGAGCCAGCCGTCGATCACACCCAGATCCATACCGGACGGCGTCACCAACACGTGTTCCGCGGCAGCAAATTGATTCAACGTCATGTCTCGCGCCAACGTGTGTTCGCGGCGCATCACGCACACATAGTGCTCTGTGCGAAGGGCCCGCACGTGGATGTCGCGAGGAAGCGCGGGAAACATGCCGACCGAGCAGTCCAATGTGCCGCGCTCGATTCCGTCCAGCGAGCTGGCGTTGGTGTGGAACGAGAAAGCGACGCGGGCGTAGGGCGAGGTCTCCCTCAGTTTCAGTGTGATGCCGCACACCGCCTCAGCCGCGAGGCTGTCCGTGACCGAGAGGCGGAAACCGGTCGGATCCGTACGGGGATCGAAATGCTGAGGTGTGATCGAAAACCTGATCGTCGCCAGTGAACGATGGAGCTCGGGCCAGATGGCCAGCATCCGTGACGTGGGCTGAACGCCGTCGGCGACCCTGAGGAACAACTGGTCCTGCATCAGTCTACGGGCACGCCGAAGTGCGTTGCTGACGGCCGGCTGGCTCATCGACAGGCTGGTCGCGGCGCGTGTCACGTTCCGCTCGAGCATGACGGCTTCGATGACCAGGAGCAGGTTGAGGTCGAGCCGCGCATTATTCACCTGAGTGATGGCTACCCCCTCGGATTGTGAATTGGACCCAATCGGAGCAGTGGGTCACGCTAGCAGCACGAACGCACCGGACGTACCGGGCCGTGACCGCCCGAACCCCAGTCGGTGACTGGATTCCGAGATGCGAGACCCGGAAAGGATATTCGTCGAGATGATGGACGCTCCTGTTGGAGACGTGCTACCGAAGCTGACCGGAAAAATCAGTCCGGAACGCATTCGACTGATGCGCACCCCACGGCCGCCTGAGGATCTGATCGAGGGGTTCAAGCGCATCACCGACGCGACCAGCGTGGTCTCCGACATCATGGACGAGCTCGGAATCACCGGGGTCATCGGCGCCTCGGTTCTCGAGCCGACCCTGCCGTCCGCGAACATCGTCGGGCCGGCGCTTACAGTGCGCAACATCATGCAGCGCGAGGCAGTTCACGAAACGGCGCCCGAGCATGTCAATCGCATGGCGGAGTTCGAGGCGCACAACCTGGCCCTGCCCGGCGACATCCTCGTGATCGAAGGTGTGGCGGGCATATCCAATATGGGCGGGATCTCGGCGCAGACGGGCAAGCGGCAGGGTGAGGCCGGAGCCGTCATTTCCGGCGGCATCCGTGATGTCGGCCATTCCCGGCGGGTGGGTTATCCGGTGTGGGCCACCGAGGTCACCCCGGTGACGGGAAAGTGGCGGATCGAGACGGTGGAGATCAACGGCGACGTCCAGATCGCCGGTGTCCGGGTCTCGCCCGGCGACATCGTCGTGGCGGACGAGACCGGCGTGTGCTTCATCCCGGTCGCCCGGGCGGCGGAGGTGCTGGAGCGGGCGCTCGCGAAGGCCGCCTTCGAGGAGCGGAAGTGCGAGGCGATCGACGCCGGCACCTCGGTGGCCGATCTACCTACGAATGCGTGAGGTCATGACCGAATCTGCGCGGAGACTGCATGTCTCCATTCTCGACGACTACCAGGACGTCGTCCGTACCCTCGACTGCTTCAGCAAACTGCGGGGCCATGACGTGACGGTCTTCAACGACGCCGTGGCCGATGTGGAGGTGCTGGCCGAGCGGCTGGCAGACGCCGACGTACTGGTCCTGCTGCGCGAGCGCACCAAGATCGATGAGGCGCTGCTCAGCCGCTTGCCGAACCTGAAGTTGATCAGCCAGAACGGTCATATCCCGCATATCGATCTCGATGCGTGCACGCGGCACGGCGTGATCGCGGCCTCGGCCCTGACCTCCCGCCCGTCCTACCCCACCGTGGAATTCACCTGGGGTCTGATCCTCGCCGCGATGCGCGACATCCCACTGGAGAGCGCCGCACTGCGTAAGGGCCGCTGGCAGTCCACCGTCGGGTTGGGACTGCGTGGCCGCACGCTGGGGATCTACGGCTTGGGCCGACTCGGCTCGATGGTGGCGCGGATCGGCGTGGCGTTCGGCATGGAGGTGCTGGTCTGGGGGCGGCAGGGCTCACTGGAGCGGGCGAAGGACGAGGGCTTCCAGGTCGCCGAGAGCCGGCAGGAGCTGTTCGAGCAGTCCGATGTGCTCAGCCTCCACCTCCGCCTGAACGAAGGGACCACCGGCCTGATCGGTCGGGACGACCTCGCGCTGATGAAGCCGACCGCCCTCCTGGTGAACACCAGCCGGGCGGAGCTGATCCGGCCCGGAGCGCTCGCCGAGGCACTGCGGGCCGGCCGGCCGGGGAAGGCGGCCGTCGACGTGTTCGAGCA
>CAMPKM010000438.1 GCA_946887155.1 uncultured Gemmatimonadota bacterium | reverse complement strand
AATCAACAGTGGTCGACGCGCACGACGTCATCGGACCGGGCGACCCGATTGGCAGCCAGTGCCACCTCTGGCCCGGCGTGACTGTCTGCAGCGGTTCCATTCTCGGCAGCCGGGTGATCGCGCATCCCGGCGTGCGCATTGGCAGCGAGGGCTACGGGTACGTCTTTGCCCGCGGTGCGCACCAGAAGATTCCGCACGTCGGCCGGTGCATCGTGCACGACGACGTCGATATCGGGGCGAACAGCACGATCGACCGCGGCAGCATCGACGACACCGTGATCGGCGCTGGAACCAAGATCGACAACCTGGTCCAGATCGGGCACAACTGCAGGGTGGGTAGGCTCTGCCTGATCATGTCACAGGTCGGCATCGCCGGATCGACGAGCCTGGGCGACGGCGTGATCGTCGCTGGTCAGGCAGGGATCGGCGGTCACCTCGAAATCGGCGACAAGGTGCAGGTGGCGGCGCAGGCCGGCGTCATTGGTGACGTCCCTGCCGGCGAGACGTGGTCGGGGTATCCCGCCCGTCCGCACCGCGAGTCATTGCGCGCGTCGGCTGCATTGTTCAAGCTGGCCGGCATGATCAAGCGACTGGAGCGCCTGCTGGCGGAGCGCGAGTGATCGGCGGGCGACGAACGATCGCGCGTGAGGCGGAGATCGACGGCGTGGGCCTGCACCTCGGGAAGGCGTGCCGTCTCGTTTTCCGTCCCGCGTCCAGCGGGTCCGGGATCACGTTCGTTCGCGCCGATCGCAATGGACGACGCTATCCCGCCACCGCCGACCTTGCGGTGCTGGCTGAGCGACGCACGCAGCTTGGTGACGGTGACGACGCGCTTCATACGGTGGAACACGTGCTCGCTGCCGTATCCGGTGCGCTCATCGACGATATCGAAATCGTGATGGATGGACCTGAACCGCCCATCGCCGACGGCAGCGCGTTGCCATTCCTGACGGCCCTGATGGATGCAGGTGTGACACAGAACGGCGGGACGCCCGACTATCTCACGGTGCGCTCGTCGTTCACGCATCGCGACGGCGATTCGGAGTACCAGGTCTCACCGTGCGACCGGCTGGACCTCGATGTCACGATCGATTTTCCGCATCCGCTCGTGGGAGGCCAGCGAGGGCGCTGGACCCTCACGCCGGAAACGTTCGCCAACGAGCTGGCACCGGCGCGAACGTTCGGCTTCCGGCACGAAGTCGAGATGTTGCGCTCGCGCGGGCTGATCCAGGGTGGTTCCACAGCGAACGCGCTCTTGCTGGATGACGGTGGTGTGGTAGACAATGCGCTCCGGTGGCCGGACGAATTCGTCCGCCACAAGGCGCTGGATTGTGTGGGAGACCTGGCGCTGGCCGGCCGCCGCGTGAAGGCACGAATCGTCGCGCACAAGCCAAGCCATCGCGGTACGGTAACGCTGGTTCGTGAACTCGTACGCCGGGCCGAGGAGGTCGATCAGGTGTTAGGCATAGACGACATCATGCGGACGCTTCCGCATCGCTACCCGTTCCTGCTGGTGGACCGCATCCTCGAGTACGAGGCAGGCAAACGCGTGGTCGGGCTGAAGAACGTCACGATCAACGAGCCCTTCTTCCAGGGTCATTTTCCCGGCCATGCGATCATGCCGGGCGTGCTGATCATCGAGGCCATGGCCCAGGTGGGCGGCATGTTGCTGATGGCCACGTCGCACCAGGGCGACAAGGTGGTGTACTTCACGTCGCTCGACAACGTGAAGTGGCGGAAGCCGGTACGCCCCGGCGACCAGCTGCTTTTCGAGCTCGACGTCGTCCAGATCCGTGGTCCGATGTGCAAGATGCGCGGCGTGGCGAAGGTGGACGGAACCGTGGTCGCGGAAGCAGACATGTCGGCCATGCTGCGCGACAAATGAAGACCATCCATCCGACCGCGATCATTGCAGAAAGTGCGCAGCTCGGGAACGACATCACGGTCGGTCCCGGCGTCATCATCGGCGAAAACTGTGTCGTGGGTGATGGCTGCATCCTCGATCCGCGCGCGATCCTCGAGCGCAACGTCCGGCTGGACGCCAACGTGCGCATCGGGGTGGGAACGGTGTTAGGCGGCGACCCGCAGGACCTCAAGTTCAAGGGTGAGGACACCTGGGTCGAGATCGGCGAAGGGACCCGCATCCGCGAATACAGCACGGTCAATCGCGGAACGTCGCAGTCGTTGAAGACCACGGTCGGGAAAAACTGCTTCCTGATGTCGTACGTCCACCTCGCCCACGACTGTCACCTTGGCGACGGCGTCATCATCTCCAACGGCACGCAACTCGCCGGTCACGTGACCATCGAGGATCGCGCCATCCTGTCGGGGCTCGTGGCGGTTCACCAGTTCGTGAAGATCGGCAAGCATTCCTTCGTTGGCGGCTGTTCGCGCGTGGCGAAGGATGTTCCGCCCTTCCTGAAGGCGGTGGGGAACCCGGTGAAGCTGTATGGGCTCAACAGCGTCGGACTCCAGCGGTCCGGATTCGACGAGGGCGTCGTGCGCGAGCTGAAGCGCGCCTATCGATTGTTTTTCCGTTCCGAGTTGAATGTGTCGCAGGCCCGTGAACGCGCCGCCACGGAGCTCTCCTCGTCGCCCGAGGTGGAGCACTTCCTCAAGTTCCTCGGCGACACCGACCGGGGGATCATCATCTGAGCGCGACTACACGCATCGGTGTCATCGGCGCGGGCGCCCTGGGCTTTCACCACGTCCGCATCCTGCGGGAAATGGAAGGCGCGCGCTTCGTCGGATTTCACGAAGCGCGGCCCGAGCGCGCCGAACAGGTCAGCCACGAACTCGGTGTCCGGGCGTTCGACGATGTGTCGGCGCTGATCGACGAATGCGATGCCCTCACGATCGTGGTCCCGACGCCGGCGCATCACGCGGTCGCTCGTCAGGCGCTCGAGCGTGGCCGGCACCTGCTGATCGAAAAGCCGCTCACCACCACACTCGCCGAAGCAGACGAGCTGCTATCGATTGCGGACCGGTCGGGTGCGCTCGTGCAGACCGGCCATGTGGAGCGCTTCAATCGCGCGATCCGTGGCGCGCAGGCGTACGTCGATCGCCCCCGCTTCATCGAGAGCGACCGCCTGGCGCCGTTCAACCCGCGCGGCGCCGACGTGGCGGTTGTCCTCGACCTCATGATCCACGACATCGACCTGATCCTGACACTGGTCGGTGAGCATGTCGACCAGGTGCAGGCGGTG
>CAMPKM010000437.1 GCA_946887155.1 uncultured Gemmatimonadota bacterium | reverse complement strand
CCTCAACATGGGTACGCAGGGCAGTGCGAACGGGATGATCAAGATCGACTGGGAAGGCATCGTGGGAGGCACTTCACTCACGCCGAATATCGCGCTGCCGTCAGGCACCTGGCCAAGCTTCACCAACGCGAATTACTGGCCGGTGATCTACGTGAACCAGGCCGGTACGTTTTCCCTCCCGGGGAGCGGCCGTGGTCTGCTGATCGTGCGGAATGACATGGAGATCAGCGATGCACTCCAATGGGACGGCGTCATCCTGGTCGGTGGGGCGCTCACCTCGAACGGTAACAACACGGTGAGCGGTGCTCTCGTCACCGGCCTGAACGTCCTGCTCGGCGAAAACCCTGGCATGAGTGACGTCGGAAACGGCACGAAGACCTATCGCTACGATTCATGCAACGTCGCCAAGGCCGGCGAGCAGTTCAAAGGCCTGGCGCCGCTGCGGAACACGGGCGCCGACAACTGGGCAACGTACTGATTGCGTGAGACGTGAGACGTGAGAAACCTGACTATCCGGAGCAGCTTCGGTAATCAGGTTTCTCTCACGTTTGCCTAGACGTGTTTCGTCTTCCAAGCGCCTCTCCGGAAGATCGCACCGCTAACCAGAGCCAACGCACAATACGCCAGCGTCACCGCCACGAATCCTCCGTTGTACGACAGTGCGGTGTGATGGGCGAGGAAGTACGCGAGCGGGATTTCGAAGAGCCAGAACACGAAGAGGTTGATCCAGGTCGGCGTCCACGTGTCGCCGGCGCCGTTGAACGATTGCGAGATCACCATCCCGAACGCGTACAACGGAAAGCCTAACGCAATCGTCCGCAGCGCCCCGGTCGCGACACGGGCAACCTCGGCATCAGTGGTGAATGCGGCCACGATCCATGGCGCCAGTCCGACGAACACCACCCCGAGCGCGCCGAGGAATGCCAGGTTGTACCGCGAGGCGGTCCAGACCGAACGCTCGGCACGGTCCGGGTCTTTGGCGCCCAGCGACTGTCCGACCATCGTTGCCGCCGCGTTGCTGAGACCGAATGCCGGCAGCAGCGCGAAGATCACGATGCGTATCGCAATGCCATAGCCGGCCACGACGACGCTGCCGAAGGTCGCCAGGATCCGAATGAGTCCGATCCAGGCCGCGGTACTGATGAGGATCTGGAACGTGCCGACCGCACACAGTCGCGCGAGCCTCGCCATCGCGGCTGGACTAACGGCCAGGTGGCGGCGATGAACGGCGATGTGCCCCGCGCCCTTCCAGAGGTGCCAACCCGCGTACAGCACGCCGGCGCTGCGCCCTATGGTGGTGGCGACCGCCGCGCCGGTGACTCCCATATCGGGGAACGGACCGGGTCCGAAAATGAAGAGCGGCCCGAGCACGATGTTGAGCGCGTTCGCGAACCAGAGGACGCGCATCGCGACCGCGGCATCGCCGGCGCCTCGAAGGGCGGCATTGATCACGAACAGCATGAACACACTGGCGCTGCCGCCGAGCATGACGCGCGCAAACCCGGTGCCTGCGGCCAGGACGTCCGGCCCCGCTCCCATGATCCGCAGCAGGTCGGGCGCGAAGAAGGCGCCCAGCGCGCCTAACGATATCGAGACCGCCAGGCCGAGGGCGATGGCCTGAACCGCGGCCTTGGCGGCGGCGTCGGCGTTTTTCTCGCCGATGCGCCGGGCCACCGTCGCGGTGGTACCGATCGCCAGGCCGAACGCGAGCGTATAGACGATCGCCATCATCGACTCGGTCAGCGCCACAGTGGCGACGGCCGAGGCGCCCAGCTTCGCGACCCAGAAGATGTCGACGATCGCAAAGATCGACTCCATCACCATCTCGAGCACCATCGGGACGGCGAGCAGGAAGATCGCGCGCCCGATGGGCCCCTGGGTGTAATCGTGGCGCGTGCCGCGCGCGGCCAGCTTCAGGTCTGCCCAAAGCTGCGCGAGCCGGGAGCCGGCCGGCACGTACACGGTTTCGCCGCCGGGCCCGTTCGCGGGCACGGTGGTGGCAGGCGCGTCGTTTCTGTCGGGCGAAGTCTCCGCCACGGGCCGCACCTGCTCCTGTTCGAGTTGTTGGGTGTTCTCGGTGGCGGACTGCATGTCGTGCTCCACGGAAAAAGAATTCGCCCCACCTGCTGTGCATCGTTGCAGGTGGGGCGAGTTCGACATCCGCGGTGTTGCGGAAACCTATGCGCTAGAGCCTGCTCCGGTTCGGTCCCATACGACCGTCATGAACGAATCGACCGCCGTGGTAATCCACGGACGGAGTTCCGTAATGACGGCGCTGGAGTTGTTGAGAGTGATACCGATCACAGGCGAATCCTGAAAAGGGACCCGGCGATGGTTAGGCGCGCGGGGAGGGAGCAGCTTAGTCGGGGCCGGATTCCATGTCAACTGCGTCGTTGCTTCATGGTGGGGATGCGATGGCGGATGTGTTGTGTATGGTCCCCTGGATGCTTGCTCGCCCCGGAATCGGCGCGTAGGCTTGCATTGAACTCAAATCCGAGAGCGATTCATGTCGTTCACCCGTCGTGACTTCCTGACCAGGTCGGCCGCCGCCGCGGCTGTTGCCGCCATTGGCCGTCCGCTGTTTGCGAGCCCGTTCCAGGGGCAGGCCGCGCAACCGATGTTCACGCCGATCCGGCGCAATGTCGGCTACTTCACGATGCGCGGCGGTACGATCGGTTACCTCGTGAATCCCGGCGGCATTGCCGTCGTCGACAGTCAATTCCCGGCTGAGGCCACGGCGTGCATAACGGGACTCAACGAGCGATCCGGCAATCGGGGCGTCGACCTCCTGATCAACTCGCATCACCATGGTGATCACACGGGCGGCAACATCTCGTTCCGCGGAGTGGCAAAGAAGGTCGTGTCACATGCCAAGGCGGCCGAGCACATGAAGGCGCCGCCCGGAGGCCAGCCGCCGGCGGATCAATTGTACCCGGATACGACGTTCACCGACACATGGTCGGTCGACCTCGGCGATGAGAAGATCACGGCCCGGCATTATGGTCGCGCGCACACCAGCGGCGACATCGCCATCACGTTCGAGCGCGCGAACGTCGTCCACATGGGCGACCTGATGTTCAACCAGCGGCACCCGGTCGTCGACGGTCCCGCGGGGGCGACGTTGCGTGGCTGGATCACGGTGCTGGAAGCGGTCCCTCGCGCGCACAGCGGCGACACGACGTATATCTTCGGCCACGCCAACACGTCGCTC
>CAMPKM010000436.1 GCA_946887155.1 uncultured Gemmatimonadota bacterium | reverse complement strand
CCTGAACGTGCTCGTGCTGGTGGACGCCATCGACATGGCCCACCTGCAGCGCGAAGCGGCGGTGGCGCGCGCCTGGCGTGAAGCCGGCCACCCGCCGCCGCTGACCCTCACCGTCAGTGAGTGGCACACGTCCGCTGACATCTTCCCCATGGAGTACGCCGACATCCTCGCGCACTACCGCGTCCTCCACGGCGGATTGCCCGGCGAGAAGCCGCTCGTGCAGCGTGAAAACCTGCGCTTGCAGCTCGAGCACGAAGCCCAGTCGAAACTGCTGCGGATCCGGCACGCCGTGCTCTCGTCAGGCGCGGAGCCGAAAAGCCTGCTGGAGATGCTCGAGGGCAGCGCGTCGTCGATCATGTCGCTGTTGCGCGCGGCGTTGCGGGTGGCCGGAGAAGAGCCCTCGGCGGATTCACGCGCGGTCATCGAGCGCGTGGAACGCGTCACCGGCATCCCGGGGGCACCATTCCGGAGCGTGCTCGGCCACTCGAAAGGCGACGCAAAGGTGAATGCGACCCAGGCAGTCGCGGTGACCGCGAACTATCTGGCCGGCGTGGGAGCGCTGGTTGACTGGGTCGATGCGCAGGGCCCACCATGAGATGGGTGCCGTTTGACCGCCTTGCGCGGTCGCGACTCGTCAGGCGTCACGGACTTTCACCCAAAGGAGCAGAACCATGCGTGGTTTCATAGCGGTCGCACTCATCGCTGTCGGTACGACCGGGTGCGGTTACAACACCATCCAGACCAACGATGAAGCAGCGGCCGCCGCGAAGCAGCAGATCGAGGTGCAGCTGCAGCGTCGCGCCGACCTGGTCGGGAACCTGGTGGAAACGGTCAAGGGACAGGCGCAGCAGGAACTCGAGGTGTTCACGCAGGTGGCGCGAGCACGTGCCGGACTGCAGAGCGCCATAACCGGCGGCGATCCGCAGCAAATGGCGAACGCCAACGAGCAGCTCACCACGGCCGTCCGGGGGCTGAACATCGCCGTCGAAGCGTATCCGGAGATCAAGTCGGACCAGGCGTTCCTGCGACTGCAGGACGAATTGACTGGCACCGAAAACCGGATTGCTGTCGCGCGCACTGATTACAACGAGGCGGTACAGCGGCACAACACGTACATCCGTCGCTTTCCAATCGTGATCACGGCGAAGATCACCGGCGCCAAGCCACGTGAATACTTCGAGGTGACCGACGCGGCCAACAGGGAGGCGCCGAAGGTGGACTTCAAGAAATAACGCAGGGCAAAGCGCGGAGCGCGGAGACCAGCGCGGCATGTCCGTCGACTGGTCCCGCGTTTTGCCGTTGTGATTGGTTCTTTGCGCTTGGCTCCTGGCGCTGTAGACTGCTTTCATGCTCCAGGGCCGAATCCTGCGCGTCACGGGCACCCCGGTTCTTGCACTCACGCTGTTCAGCGCGTGCTACCGGTATGTGCCCACGCCCACGGGCGATCTCGTTCCTGGAGGAGCGTACCGCGGACACCTGACGCCCGATGGTTCACAGCAGGTCGCGCGGCTGATGGGGGAAAATGTCACCCGCTTCGATGGCCGGATTCTCACGGTCAGCGATTCGGGCTACGTCGTCGCCATGAGCGCTACGCTCAAGCGCGGCGATGAGCGCCCCACGGTCTGGACCGGGGAGCAACTCGTGGTCCCACGCGACGCGGTCAGCAGCCTGGAACTCCGGGAGCTGGACCGGCCGAAGACGGTTCGCGCGGCCGCGCTCTACACGCTCGGCATCGGGGCCGTCGGGCTTCTGGTCTTTTCGATCAAGGGCATCACCAGAGGCAGCCCGACGGGACCGGGCGGACCGCCGCCCCCGTAAGATCGGGGTCAGACCTCGATCTTGCCGTTGTCCTTCGGGAAAAGTCCAGCGCCTTTCGTGACACGCCAGCCGGCGCAGTCCATCGACATGAGGCTCGCGAATCGCTGATCGCTGAGCTCTCCGGGACCGCCGACCTGCTGCCAGAGCAGTGCCGATTTTTCGGGCAGGTACGGGTAGAGCAGGACGGCAAAGCGGGCGAGCTGCCGGATGAGGGACGCGAGCGTCTCGTCGAGCGCCGCCGACTGCGACGGATCTTTCGCCTGCTTCCACGGCGCCTGGCGGTCGACGTATTCGTTACCGCGTGCCACCATCCGCCAGACGGCCTGCAGTGCTTCGTGCAGCAGGTAGCCGCGGCTGCCGTCGAGCGCGGCGTGGTAGGCGGCGAGGTCGACCGCATCGGCGGCGTCGGCCGCCGTCCGCGGTCCAGCGGGCACCACGCCATCGCGATACCGCTCCACCATCGCGATCGACCGGCTGGCGAGGTTGCCTAACGCATTGGCCAGGTCCGCTTCGTAGCGATCCTCGAACCGTTCCCAGCTGAAGTTGCCGTCGGTGTCGAACGGAACCTCGCGCATCAGGAAGTAACGGAATGCGTCCGGTCCGAAGCGGGCGGCCGCCTCGCCGATGTCGAGTTTCACCCCCGCCGACTTGCTGAAGCGCTCCCCGGCGAAGTTCACGAACCCGTGTGCCCACACGCGGCGTGGCAACGGCAGTTCGGCCGACTGCAGCATCGCCGGCCACACCACCGAATGGAGGCGGGTGATGTCCTTGCCGATGACGTGCAGGTCCGCGGGCCAGCGATCCCGCCACCCGCCGTCCGGATACCCGGTTGCGGTCAGGTAATTGGGCAGCGCGTCGAACCAGACCCAGGTGCCCTGTGTTTCCCCGCCTGACGACGCAATCGGGAAGGGAATGGCCCACGACAGCTTCGACCGCGTGATCGAGATATCCTCGAGTCCCGAGGCCAGCAGCGCGAGCATCTCGTTGCGGCGCGAGTCGGGCTGGATGAACTCCGGCCGGTCGTCGAACAGCCGGCGCAGGAACTCGCCGTACCGCGAGAGGCGGAAGAACCAGTTCCGCTCCTGCGTCCACAGCAGGTCCCGCGTCGGATGGAGCACGCACTTGCCGTCGGCGATCTCGTTCTCGCGCTTGAACAGCTCGCAGCCGACGCAGTACCACCCTTCGTACGTCTTCTCGTAGAAGTCGTCCGGCGAGCTGGCGTGGATGCGCTTGATCAGCGCGCGCACACCAGCCTTGTGTCCCGCCTCGGTGGTTCGGATGAACTGGTCGTTCGAGATGCCTAACCGCGACCACATCGACCGGAACCGGTCGGCGAGGTCGTCCACGAAGACCTGCGGGTTCACGCCGCGCTCGGCCGCCGGGATCAGCTCGGCGCTGGCG
>CAMPKM010000435.1 GCA_946887155.1 uncultured Gemmatimonadota bacterium | reverse complement strand
TTCCCGCTCGCGGCGGCGTCATGTGCGCGACGAACGAATCCCCCGGTGCGATCAACGGCGTCACGCGCGTGCCCTCGCCGCTGAAACCCGGGACGCCGTCGAAGTAGCTCTCGAGTTCGATGCCGTGCCAGTGGACTGCTGTCGCCTCCTTCAAGCGGTTCACGACGGTGATCCGCGCAGGTTCGCCGCGCACAAGATCGATCGTTGGCCCGATGGCTCGCCCCGGAACCGGCGGCTCGGCGCCGCCTTCGTGCAAAGAGTACGTGAAGGATGGCTCGTCAGGCGTGCTGGCAGTCCCCTCGCGCACGAGCAGGCGAATGCGACGCTCCGTTGCGGTCGTAGTCGCCGCCGCTGCGCCAGGCGCGTGACGCACATGAACGCCAGTGACGAGCCCGCTCATTCCTTCTTTTGCGTGGTCGTGAGCTGTGCCTGGTGCACGCTCCATGCCTAACGGACCGCGCGCACCAAAGTGCTCGGGGATATGGCAATGGAAAAGCCAGTTACCGGCGCGCTCCGGGATCCATGTCAGCCGCATCGTGGCACCGCTGCCCATGCTCTCCGTCACTGCCATCGGTCGAGCCGAGGGAGCAAAGACAGTGTCCCGGCGACCGTCACCGCGCGCGTCCACGCGAAAGTAGAAGCCGTGGAGATGCATCGGGTGCAAATCGCCCGACGCATTGATCACGCGCCAGCGCACGGTGTCGCCGACCGTGTGGTCGAGGCGCTCGGTATGCGGCCACGACCGGCCGTTTACCACCCCCAGCACGCGGCGCCGGTGCACCCCGGCGCGGTGGACGGTGTCGGTCCACATGCCGAGCACGAAGATGCGGTCCGGCTGCGGCTCGCCGGCGCCGTCCACGACAATTGCGCCCGTGAGCTGCGCATCCTCGAGCGTACGGAAGTTGAGCGCGCGGCGAGTCGTCGTGCCCCAATAGAAGTAGGTGCCGGGCTCGTCGAGGCGCATCGTCAACGTCTGTGTGGCACCGGGCGCGAGGACAACCGGCGCGGCGTCCGCGGCGGGCGACGTTCGATCGTGCAGCCCTTGAACGCGCATCGTGTCGGCGAGGGAGTTCCGCAGCATCACCCGAACGGTCGTACCGGCGGGCACCCGCACGAGAGGACCGGGAATGCTGGGCGCCGCATCGTCCGACGCGAACGCGGGGGTGAGTGCACCTGGTCCATCCTCGGCGTCGGGATGCCACATCGCGAGGCGCGCGTCGAGCCGAATCTCGAGAAGTCCATCGCGCATCACGCCAGCAGCCGTACGATTGTCGTTCGGCGTGACCCGCTCGACTACGACACCTTGCGTGTTGGCGGCGAGCAGGACCGGCAGTGCCAGGGGGATGAGAAATTGACGCGCGTGCATGCAGGTTCTCCGAACGAGCCTCTTCACGTAGCAGCCTCCGATGCCCGACGTCAAGCCAGCGGCCGGAGCAGAGGACCGACACCCATTCCGCCGCGAGTCCATTCCGTTGGATATGTCCGGTCAAAGTTCACAGGGCGTGAGACTGGATCTAACGCTATCACCGCTCTGAGTCATTCGACGCCGCTGTTGGTTGCGCCAAGGGAGAGTCACCTGACGTGCGCAACCTTGGCGTTCTCGGCGTCCCATGGCCACTAATCACCATCGTGCGCGCATCGCTAAAAGAGACGTTCCCGAGGCAGAAATCACTCCGACCGAATGACCGCCATCGGATCGACGCGCAGCGCCTTGCGAACGGGCGCCAGGCAGGCGGCCGCCGCCGCGATGCCTAACACAGCAATCGCTGCCGCGAACGCCACTATGTCGAGCCGCGTGACCCCGTACAGGAACTGCTCCAGGCCACGGCTCGTCAGGCCGATGGCGGCGGTGCCGACGGCGATGCCCGCGCCGATCGCCAGCGCGCTGCGCATCGCCACGACCCGCACGATGTGCCGCCGGTTGGCGCCCAGAGCGATACGGATTCCGAGTTCCTTCGTTCGCTGCGACACGCCATAGGCCACCACACTGTAGATGCCGACCGTCGAGATGCATAACGCGACCAGTGCAAGGACTCCAAGCAGGGTCGCGCCGAAACGCTGCGGCATCAGCGCGGCATTGATCTGGTTCGACACCACGCGCACGTCCCGCACGGGAAGGTCCGGATCCATCTCGCGCACCAGTTGTGTGAGCGACGGCAGGATCGCTCGCGCGTTGCCGGCGCGAACGATCAGGCTCGCTGCCATTCCGGTCGGCTGCGCTACGGGCGTGAACATGGCCGGCACCGCCGAATCCCGAACCGATGCGTACTTCGTGTCGGCCACGATCCCCACGATGGTATACCGGATAGTGCCGAGCATCCTGACTTCCCGCGAGATGATGTCCGTCCCGGGCGCCAGTTGCCTGGCGGCCGATTCATTGACGATCGCCACGCGCGGCGCATTCGCGTCGTCGCCGGCGGTGAAGTTCCGGCCGCGGACGAGCGGGACGCCGACCACGGCGAAATACTCCGGAGAAACATTGATGAACCCGACGCTGACTCTCGATTGCGCCCCGTCCCGAGCCGCAATCGGCGTCATTGGAAGGCGGTTGAGACGCGCGAGCGGCACCTGTGTGCCGATGGCGGCCGACTCCACACCAGGCAGTGCACGCGCCCTGTCGACGGCGTTGCGATAGAACGCCCGGCGTCGCTCCGGCGTGTAGCCGTAGAGACTGAGGTCGACGGTAACGGCCGCGAGTCCGCGAGGATCCATGCCGAGGTCGGTCGCCAACCCGGCCTGCAAGCTGCGAATGAACAGCCCCGCCCCAACGAGGAGTGCAACCGAGATCGCTGCCTGTGCTACCACCAGGACACCGCGCGCACCTCGCGTGGTATTCCCGCCATGGCCGCGGAGCATCGCGGATGTTCCCGCCTGGCCGGCACGAAGCGCGGGCAGCAAGCCGAAGGTGAACGCCGCGCCTGACGCCGCCGCGGCCGTGAACGCGAGTACGCGCCAGTTGAGCCCGAGGCCGAGTTGTTCCAGTGCCACGCCGCCCGGCAGCGCAAACGCAGTGAGGAGTCGCATCCCGACCAGCCCGACGCCGACAGCGGCCCCGGCGCCGATCAGCGCCAGGATCGTGCTCTCGAGAAATGCCTGACGAGTCAGCCGTCCGCGCGACGCACCAAGTGCCGCTCGGACAGCCAGCTCCCGTGTGCGCTCCGTACCGCGAATGATCAGCAGATTGGCTACGTTGACGCACGCGATCAGCAGTGTGAGGAC
>CAMPKM010000434.1 GCA_946887155.1 uncultured Gemmatimonadota bacterium | reverse complement strand
ACTCGAGCTCCTTGAGCCCTTCGTCGAACTTGCCCTGCCCGTACAGCACCTGGGTCAGCAGCAATCGTCCCTGCATGCCGGCCTTCGTGTCGCCGTATCGCCTGATCATGGCCGTCAGGTCGGATTGGGCCAGCGCGGCGTTACCCGACTGCACGACCGCCTGCGCGGCCGCCAGCGCTTCGCTCGCGCGCATCTCTTTCTTTTCGGCGGACGCACGCCAGAGCATCCCGATGGCCACGGCGGCGACGACCACCATGCCACCGATCGAAAGGGCATTGGAGTTCGTGCGAACCCAGTCAAAGAACGACTCGGTTGTGTCCTCGATGGGTACGGGCGCCGCCGGATCCGACTTGGCCATTGTGATTCCTGAAAGGGTGAACGCCGGCGCAAACCGACGGATTTTACAGTGCCCCTGGCGTGACTCGAACACGCGGCCAACGGTTTAGGAAACCGCTGCTCTATCCATCTGAGCTACAGGGGCGTGGCGCCACTACTGGCGCACTGCCAGCCCGGGACGACCGTGGAATTTACGCAAATGAGGTGTTCCGGGCGAGCGCCGAGTAGCTCAGTAGACCATCACACTCTCCACCCTGTACCCGCCCAGCCGCTCCACTCCATCAAGAAATCCCAGCCGGATCAGGAACGAGCATCCTACTGCCGTTCCGTTCAGCCGTTCGATCAGCCGGCACGCCGCCGCCGCGGTCCCGCCCGTCGCCAGTACGTCGTCCACCACCAGCACGCGCGCTCCGTTCGGCAACGCGTCGACATGCATCTCCAGCGCGTCCGTTCCGTACTCGAGCTGGTACTCCTCGAATTCCGACGCGTAAGGCAGCTTCCCTTTCTTGCGGATCGGAACGACGCCGGCATTCAATCGCATTGCGATCGGAGAACCGAACAGGAAGCCGCGGCTCTCGATGCAGGCGACGTGAGTCACGCGTTCACCGGCAAACGCATCCGCCATCGCCTCGCACGCCGACCGGAGCGCCGCCGGTTGGCCGAGCAACGGCGTGATGTCCTTGAACAGGATCCCGGGCCGGGGATAGTCGGGCACATCGCGCACCAGCGCGCGCAACTCGGATTCCGTCATGGCTCTATCGTAAACGGCGAGGGATACGAGGCGTCGTGCTCGACCGGTTCACGACGAACGGCCGTGACGCTGGCGCCAGCCGGCCCGTGCGCGACGGCATCCTGCAAGGCAGTCAGTGAGGCGTCTTCACCGCGCGCGACGATCTCCACGTCACCCTGTCGCGAGTTCCGCACCCAGCCGTCCAGCCCCAGCGCCACTGCCCTGTCCCGTACGAACCACCGGAACCCGACCCCCTGGACCTTCCCGACGATCCGCAGGTGGATTTCCGGCATAACGAGGAGGGGTTAGTGTCGGCCTCCCAGCAGGGCGGCCAGCACCGCCGAGATCACCGCGGTGTCAGTGCTGGTGGAGGCGCCGGGTGCCAGGAGAATTTCGCCGCGGCGCAGCCGCAGCGCCACGACTTCGAGCACCTCGGCGGCCGCCTGGCTCGTGGCATGGCGTCCTGCCTCGACCACGTCTTCGGCGAGAGCGAGGCTGGCTTCGACGATGTCGTCGGCCGCCGAGCCTTCATCGGCCCGGGAGGCGACTTGCTCGAGACCCGGTTCATAGACGGCCACGGTCCACAGCGGCGTCGGACTGCGCACCGGCGTCCTGGTCGCCACCGAGGTCGTGACCTCCGGTTTCGGGCGCGCGCCCGTAAACGAGAACGGCCGCGCGGGCGCGTACGAAAAAGTCGCAGGCTCAGCCTGCGTGATCGCTCGTCCGCTGAAGGGACGGATGGCCGGTCTCTGCATGACGCTCGTCTCCGTGGACGGGACTGCGACCGCCGGTCGGGCGCGTCAGCCCGACCATCCGTGAGTCCCCCACAGCGGGACGAATCGAACCGGCGCGATGTCACGGCGCTCCACGCGATCACCGTCCCGCGTGATCATCGCCAGCATCTGCACCTCCATGTCGCCGATCGGCACGATCATCCTTCCGCCATCCGCCAGCTGCTCGAGCAGCGGCGCGGGCACGTCCGGCGCCGCGGCACTGACGAGGATCGCGTCATACGGCGCGTGGGCGCGCCAACCGAGGGTTCCATCACCAAGCATCAGTGACACGTTTCGCACACCACATTCGGCGATCACGTCCCGTGCGCGCTCGAGAAGCTCCGGCACGCGCTCGATCGAGAAGACCCGCGCCGCCAGGTGGCTGAGCAGGACCGTCTGGTATCCGGAACCCGTTCCGATCTCGAGGACGGTCTCGGTGCCCTTGAGACCGAGCAGTTGCAGGTAGCGGGCGTGCACCGAGGGCTGCGAGATCGTCTGCCCGCTCCCGATCGGCAGCGCACTGTCCTCGTAGGCGCGGTGGCGCACGCCACTGGGCACGAACAGGTGCCGCGGCGTCTGTTCGAACGCTCGCAACACCGCGAGGTTGGAAATGCCGCTGTCCTGGAGGGCCTCGACGAGCCGGCGGCGCGCGCCGCGGAATTCGGGGATCAGGGGGCTTGCCACCAGTCCTCTCTGGTCTCGAACATGTCGCGATTCGTCAGGTCCAGGTGCAGGGGCGTCACGGAGATGCACGAGTCGCGAATGGCCTGGAAGTCCGAGTCTTCACCGCCCTCCCACGAGATGGCCCCCCCGCCGATCCAGAAGATCTCGCGTCCCCACGGATCCTTCATCGGCTGGATCGAGTTCGAGTAGACGCGCCGGCCAAGTCTCGTCAGGCGCACGCCCTGCTGCGCGGACGGCGGCACCGGCGGCAGGTTGATGTTGAGCAGCGTGTCGGCAGGAAACGGCGACAGGCTCGTCAGGCGCCGCAACAGCGGCACCAGCGCCTCCACCTGCTCGTCGAGCCGCGACACATCGGCGCGCAGGTCGCCTCCCGCGAACGAGATGGCGATCGACGGGATGCCCAGCGCGAGGCCCTCCATGGCCGCGGCGACGGTGCCCGAGTAGAGGACGTCCTCACCCATGTTCTGGCCGTGGTTGATGCCGCTGAACACGAAATCGGGCCGCGCCGGCATCAGGGCTTCCACCGCGAGCATGACGCAATCGGTTGGCGTACCATCCACCTGGAAGCGATCCGGCCCCCGCGAGACCGGCCGCAACGGATGGTGCAGCGTCAGCGAATGGCTGGTCGCGCTCTGTTCCCGGTCCGGCGCCACCACGGTGACGTCACCGATTTCCGCCGCGGCGCGCACCAGGCACTCGAGCCCATAGG
>CAMPKM010000433.1 GCA_946887155.1 uncultured Gemmatimonadota bacterium | reverse complement strand
CGGGCGGAGGGGGTATCGAGTGCGTGAGCGGACCTGCGGCGTGCGGTTGAGGCAACCCTCAAGGCACTGGCCGAGTTCACGCGGCACAAGGACGTGTTCGAGCTCGTTGGGGTGAAGTCGGTTCGGGCATTCGACGCCAACGTGGTGATGGTCAGCGTCCTGTCGAAGCGCGACGGCAAGCCGGTCCAGCTGGTCGGGTGCCGGATTGCCGAGGGCGACCCGTTACGCAGCGCGGTCCTGGCGACGTTGCAGGCCACGAATCGGCTGCTGGGACCTCCCTCGGACGATTGAGCAGGTAAACCCCTCAGCGCGCCGCGCCATCAAAGAAAGCATCGAGCACGAAGGGGATGCGGCGGGTGGCGGGAGCGAAGTCGAGGCGTAAGATACGCCGGACCGGAACGTCGAAATTTTCGAGCAAGCTGTCCTCAACCCACGACGAAATGACCGGTCGCACACGAAACCTGTTGATTGTGTTCGCGCTGATTTCTTCCGGCGCGTGTGCGCGCGGCGTGGCCCCCGTAACCGTCCCCGAAGCCGAAGTCGATTCCGCGGCGGCGGTGACGGCAGCGATGGAGCAGTTGGGGAATGGAGGCGAGGAGAGCAAGGCGCAGCGCGCGGAGCAGGCCGAGACGGTTGAGGAACCATCACCAGCGGCCACTCTCGAATCGTCAGGCACGCTTGCCACCGAAGCCGCAACACCGGCGGTGCCAGCGGTTCCCCTGCCGGCATCCTGGGACATCGAGGTGAGCGACTATCTCGATCATGACCGCGTCGAGTTCTACATGAAGCGGTTCACGGGCTCGGCGCGCCCGACGATCGTGTCGTGGCTGCAGCGCGGCCTCAAGTATGAGCCAATGATTCGCCAGGTGTTTCGCGAAACGGGCGTCGCCGAGGACATGTATTACCTCGGCCTCGTGGAAAGCGGATACGATCCGCATGCGTACTCGCGAGCGGCGGCGGTCGGGATGTGGCAGTTCATGACCGCCACGGCGCGTGGAGTGGGGTTGCGTGTGGACTGGTGGGTGGACGAGCGGCGCGACCCGATGAAGTCGACCAGGGCGGCGGCGCGTTTTCTTTCGTCGCTGAACGAGCAGTTCGGGTCGATCTACCTGGCGGCGGCCGCGTATAACGGGGGCCCGGCGCGGGTGTCGCGCGGGTTGACTCGTTATGCACGCGCGGTCGGCGAGTCGGAAGGCGACGACCAGTTCTTTGCGCTGGCGGAGACGCGGGCGCTGCGCAGCGAGACGATGAATTACGTGCCGCAACTGATCGCGGCCGCGGCCATTGGCAAGGAACCGTGGAAGTACGGGATCACGCTCGATCCGGTGGCGCCTTACGCGTACGACTCGGTGCTCGCGCCGGCGGGGACGGCCGTTGCGGCGCTGACGTTCGTGACGGGTGCGCCACTCGACTCCCTGCGCGATCACAACCCGCACCTCCTGCGCGGCGCGACGCCGCCGGGTGAACCGTCCTGGGTGCGTGTGCCCCGGGGGTACGCGACGACGACGTCGGAAGCGGAGCTGCTGGCGATGCCCGACTCGATGCGCGCCGCGTGGAAGACGGTGAAGCCGAAGAAGTCGACGACGGTCACGACGATCGCGAAGGCGAACGGCATTACGGTGACGCAACTGCGCTGGTACAACCCGCGGCTGAAGGGAACGAAGGTGGGGGCGGGGACAACGGTGAATGTGCCGTCGAAGCTCGCCATCAGCGGCGCATTTTCGGTTGCGGATCCCTCGGTGGAGCGGTATGGAGCGGCGGTGAATGGCGTGCATGTCGTCAGGCGCGGCGAGACCCTCTCGCACATCGCGGCGCGCAACAACGTCTCGGTGTCACGCCTGATGTCGCTCAACGGCCTGAAGAAGAACGTGATCTACCCAGGCCAGTCGATCCGCGTCCGCGCTTCGGCGCCCGCGAAGAAGAAATAGAGAGCTGAGGGGAGTGGTGCTTCCTCCCCCTCGAGGAGTTCGAATCCCAGGTGAGGCCAGCGGAGTGAGATCCGCGTTGATTCGCGTCATCAGCGATGACTCGTTTCTCCAGCAGTTGACCCGCCGCGCCAATCCGCTCAGGGCCACACACTCTGGAAGCGGGAAAACAAAAAAACACGGCCGACTCCTTTCGGAGCCGGCCGCACAACAGACGCGAATTCCGGGTCGCGTCAGTCGTCCAGAATTCCCTTGCCCTTGTAGCCCTTCAGAACGATACGGTCATACCCATTGGACGGGTCAATACCGAGCTCACGGTCGAGCTCGACTGCAACGCCACCACGGTTGTAGACCAGAAGCGCCAGTGGCACGCTGCCGCGGTACTGCTTGATGAGGCCGCGAAGGTGCCTGAAGCCGATCGTGAGGTTGAGGTCGCGATCGTACAGGTCCTCACGCGTCACACCAGGCACATAGCCCCGCGCAGTCGGCAGCATGAGCTGCGTCAGCCCGACCGCACCAACAGGGCTCAGCGCCGTCTGTTTGAACTGGCTCTCCAGCCGCACGAGCGGGAAGGCCAGTGCCGGATCGATCCGTTCCGCCACTGCAGCATCGTAGATGGCGGTGGACAGATCCGTGGTGATCTTGTAGCGCCTCGAATAGTTGTAGATCGCGTTGAGCCGCTCGAGCTGCTCGCCCTCGAACGCGCGTGTGCCGTTGCGGTTCTCACGATCTCCAGCGACCAGCGACGTGTCGGCCGCGACGGCCACCGATGGCTCCCAGCTGCGAGCGGCCATCACCGCTGCCGCAAAAAGCCCCACCACCATCACCACCGCCCTGACACGACGACGGCGACGAAGTGCGTCGCCGTAATGCACGTAGGTGCCGCGAAGGTCCTTCATAGGGCCCTCTCTATTGAATTCCGCCCTTGGCCTGCATTTCCGGCCAAGCCCGGTGATTGTCACACAGGCGGAGGCTAAGGGTGCAAATCGCGGACCCAGTCGCCCGATTTTCCGCCATGTTTTTCAGTGACAGTAATTTCGCCAATCTCGAGGTCCCTATCCAACCCCTTCACCATATCAAAAATTGTGATGAGCGTCACAGAAGCTGCGACAACCGCCTCCATCTCCACACCAGTTTGTGCTGCCGTTTTGGCCGAGGCGGTCACGCGTGCTCCGGGAAGGGAATCGTCGAGATCAATCGTTAGGTCCACATCGGTCAGCGGAATCGGATGGCAGAGCGGCACGAGTTCCGACGTGCGTTTGGCCGCCATGATGCCGGCGATGCGAGCGACGGCGATGACGTCGCCCTTGCGGGT
>CAMPKM010000432.1 GCA_946887155.1 uncultured Gemmatimonadota bacterium | reverse complement strand
TGCTCCGTCCCTCCTCCGTCCCTCCTCCGTCCCTGCTCCGTCCCTGCTCCGTCCCCGATTTCGAAATGACGATGAATTCGGAAACGCACGAATGGATCGAGCTCCAGCCGGCGAATGCACGATCACTCGTGGATTCACGCCTTCAGGCTCACCACGCGGCTCAATTCGCTTCGGCGATCGGCGTCTCCTATCTCGCGCCGCGATCCGACGACAGCCACACCAACCTGAGCTGGGACTCGAAACACCAGGCGCTCACATCGCGAGAGACACGAGCGCTATCTCATGGCGTGCGAGTCGCCCTGAGGCCGAGCGACCTGACGCTCCTGGTCCTGGTCAATGAGTCGGTCGGCCAGAGGATTCCGCTGCACGGCAGCACCATTTCGCAGGCCGAGTTGGTGCTTCGATCCGCTCTCAAGGCAACCGGCGTCGACGACCGGCGGCTCAAACTCCCACAGCGGGACAGTCTGCCCAGTCACCCGGTTTCCGGCGGCCGCGCCTTCGACGTGAGCCGGCCTGACGAGTTCACCGAGCTCGCACACTGGTTCAGCAACGCGTTCTCGGTGCTTGGCGACACACAGCGGGAACTCGGCAGCTCGGAGGTTCGTTGCTGGCCCCACCATTTCGACATAGCCACCCTTATCACCGTCGGGCCGGACGCATCGGTGGGCGTCGGGCTCTCACCCGGTGACGTGACATATCCGGAACCATACTTCTATGTGAATGCCTGGCCGTCGCCCAAGGCCACACAGCTTCCAGAGCTCTACGGCAATGGCTCCTGGAACCGTGACGGATGGTTCGGTGCCGTCCTGCCTGGATCCCGACTCGTTGCGGGCCCGGGCCAACGCAGCCAGGTCACCGCGTTCCTGAAATCCGCGGCGGAAGCCTGCCTGACGCTCGTCAGGCAGCAGGTCCGGGGTCCGGGTGACACCATTCCGAATCCGATGCCATGATACGGGGCGCATTGGGGTACCATGCAGGAACCGGATTCCGGTCCCCTGAGTTTCATAGAGCTGGCCGCTGAGCGGCCGGAGTCATCGCGAATAAGAGGCCTTGTCGAGCCCTCGCCCGAGATCCGCCAGAACAGGCACGACCGTATTGGAGAACGGCATGGCGATTTCCGCAGTATTTCCGGCGCAGTCTGAAACCCACCGCGACCTGGTCGAGCGGTTCGTTGCCGTTCGCGAACAGACGGTGCGGCTTTGCGAGCCGCTGCAGACGGAGGATTTTGTCGTCAGCAGCATGCCGGACGTGAGTCCCACCAAGTGGCACCTCGCGCACACGAGCTGGTTCTTCGAGACCTTCGTGCTGGCGGACCACGAGCCGGAGTATCGGAGCCCCAACCCGAAATACGCGTTCCTGTTCAACTCGTACTACGTGCAGGCGGGTGAACGTCACTGCCGCGCCCAGCGCGGACTCGTCACCCGTCCGTCCGTGGACGAGGTAATGGAATACCGGCGGCACGTAGATGAGGCCATGGTTGGCCTCTGCGCGCGGCTGATGAATGAGCCCGGTCACCCCGCCTGGGCCGTGATCGAGCTGGGCATTCATCATGAACAGCAGCACCAGGAGCTGCTGCTCACCGACATCAAGCACGTATTCTGGACGAATCCGCTCAAGCCGGCCTATCGCGACCCACTGCCCGTTACTCGTCAGGCGGGTCCGTTGGTGTGGAAGTCATTCGACGCCGGCATCCAGCGCATTGGCCACTCCGGTCCAAGCTTTTCCTTCGACAACGAGACCCCGTCGCACCGGGTGTTTACGGAAGCGTTCCGGATCGCAGACCGCCTGGTCACCAACGGCGAATTTCTCGAGTTCATCGACGATGGCGGTTACCGGCGGCCGGAGTTGTGGCTGTCCAACGGCTGGACGACGGGTCACGAGCACGGCTGGGAGGCTCCGCTGTACTGGACGCGGGGACGAGATACGTGGACGGAGTTCACGCTGGCTGGCGAAGCCGAACTGGATACGTCGCTGCCGGTGTGTCACGTCAGCTATTACGAAGCCGACGCGTTCGCACGATGGGCGGGGCATCGCCTGCCGACCGAGGCTGAGTGGGAGACGGCGGCGGCGAACACACCGATCGAGGGGACGTTCGTGGAGAGCGGCCGCATGCATCCGGCGGCGGCGGCGAACGGACACGAGCAATGGTACGGAGACGTGTGGCAGTGGACGCAGAGTGCGTACGTCGGTTATCCGGGCTTTGCCCCATCTGCCGGCGCCATCGGCGAGTACAACGGGAAGTGGATGGCCGACCAGTGGGTGTTGCGTGGTGCATCGTGCGCGACACCGCGCTCCCACGCCCGACTGACGTACCGCAACTTTTTTCCGAGTGACGCGCGGTGGCAGTTCACCGGCATTCGATTGGCGGACGGCGCATGACGACGCGATTGGCAAACGCCGCCGGACTTCGCCTCACGCCGTATCAGGCTTCCGACAACCTTCGCCATGAAGTGCTGCGCGGGTTGTCGGCGGAACCGAAGACCCTGCCGCCAAAACTGTTCTATGACAAGGCGGGAGCGCTCTTGTTCGAGGCGATTTCCGAATTGCCCGAGTATTACCTCACGCGCACGGAAATATCGATCCTGAGAGATCGGGCTGGTGAAATCGCCGACGAGTGCGGCGATCGCGTGGCGCTGATCGAATACGGCAGCGGCGCCGGCATCAAGGTGCGCTACCTGCTCGACCGATTGAAGAACCCCGCGGCGTACGTGCCGGTGGACATCTCGATGGAGCAATTGACGGCGGTTGCCGCCGAGCGTGCGCGCCAGTATCCGGACCTGCGCGTGGCGCCTGTTCACGCGGATTACACGACGCGTTTTGCGTTGCCGCCGCTCCCGCTCGAAGCTCGGCGAGTGGCATTTTTCCCGGGTTCGACCATCGGGAACTTGCATCCCGCCGAAGCGACCGCGTTCCTGCACCGGATCCGCGGGACCATCGGGCCTAACGGCGCCCTGATCCTCGGCGTCGACCGGCGCAAGGACGAATCACTGCTCCGCCGCGCCTATAACGACGCCGCGGGTGTGACGGCAGCGTTCAACCTGAACCTGCTCACGCGACTCAACCGGGAGTTTGGAGCGACGTTCGACATCTCGACGTTCCGGCACTGGGCGCATTTCAACGATGTCGCCAGCCGCGTGGAGATGCACCTCGAGTCAACGATCGCGCAGACAGTTTGCGTGGCGGGTGTGGCGGTGGAGTTCGAGCAGGGAGAAACGATCCTGACGGAATGTTCCTACAAGTAC
>CAMPKM010000431.1 GCA_946887155.1 uncultured Gemmatimonadota bacterium | reverse complement strand
GCCTGGCTCGGTGCCGGCGGCGAAGGCATCAGGCGCCTTGAGCACCGCGGCCGCCAGCGTCACGGGAAAACTCATCAGGAAGCTGAACACGGCCGCCGACTGCCGGTCGAAACCGAGAAACCGCGCGCCGGTAATGGTCGAACCCGACCGTGAAACACCGGGAACGAGCGCCAGGCACTGGATCAACCCGACCGTGATCGCGTCGCGAATCGTCATTTCCTTGAGCGGGCGATCCCGGCGCGCCAGCAGGTCGACCAGCCAGAGCGCCACGCCCATGATCATCAGGTTGATCGCGATCAGCTTCGGTGACCGGAAGGTCGTTTCGGCGAGATCCTCGAGTGTGAGCCCGGCAATCGCCGCGGGGATCGTGGCGACGACCAGGTAGACGAGCTTCCACTCGTCAGGCGTCTCGACCTTGCGCTTCCTCGCAATGGAGAGCGCCGACAGCGTCAGCGCGATCCACTCGCGCCGGAAGTACCACGCCACCGCCACCAGCGTCCCGATGTGCAGCGCGACGTCGAACGCGAGACCCGGATCGTCCCAGCCGAAGAACCACGGGGTGAGCGCGAGGTGCGCCGAACTGCTGATGGGTAGGAACTCCGAGAGGCCCTGGACGAGCCCCATGATGAGCGCCTGGAATTCCGTCATGCCACCACCGGCCGCGCCGACGCCGGACGCGGGCGATCGGCGATCGCCTTGCGGTACAGTGCCTCGTAGAGCGGCACGATCGCGTCTTCGGAAAAGCGCGCGCGCGCATCGGCCGCCGCGAGTGTGCTCATCGACGCCCACCGGTCCGCATCGGTGAGGATCGCGACCGCCGCGGCGGACAGACCATCGATGTCACCGGGCGCCCGCAGCACGCCCGTTTCGCCGTCGCGCACCACCTCAGGCAAGCCACCAACGTTGCAGCCGACCACCGGCACACCGCACGACAAGGCCTCCAGCGCGCTCAATCCGAACGACTCCCGGTTACTCGGCAGCAGGAACAGGTCAGCGGAGGCCAGGAGGGGCGCGACGTCGTCGATACGGCCGAGAAAATGCACGTCGTCCTCGACACCGGACTTCTTCGCCTCGTCGACGGCGTCGACGCGATCCGGACCGTCGCCCACCATCACGAGTACCGATGGCACCTGCGCGCGTACCCGGGCGAAGATCTTCACGACGTCCACGACGCGCTTGACGGGCCGGAAGTTCGAGATGTGCATCAGGATCTTCCGGTCCGGAAACTGCCGTCGCAGCACCGGAACCTGCTGGTTGCGATCGAACAGCGAGGGATCCATGAAGTTGTGGATGACCTCGACTTCGCACCCGGCGCATCCGAAGGTGAAGATCGTCTCGTCGCGCAGGAACCGCGATACGGCGGAAATGCGATCCGACTTCTCGATCGAGAACTTGGTGATGGTGTGGAACGACTGGTCCTGGCCGACGATCGTGATGTCGGTCCCGTGCAGCGTCGTCACCACCGCAATGTCATCCGCCGACTCGTGGAGCATCTCGCGCGCAATCCAGGCGCTGGTCGCGTGCGGAATCGCGTAGTGCACGTGGAGCAGATCGAGCCCGTGCTGCCTGACGACTTCGTGCATGCGGACAGCCAGCGCCAGGTCATACGGCGGATACTCGAAGAGCGGATACCGGCCGACGTCCACTTCGTGGAAGTAGACGCCAGGCAGGAACGACGGGAGCCGGAACGGCTGCTGGTAGGTGATGAAATGGATTTCATGCCCACGCCGCGCCAACGCGATGCCGAGTTCTGTGGCCATCGCGCCGGACCCACCGTATGTCGGATAACACGTGATGCCAATCTTCACTCGCTCTCCGTTTCATCGAGCCAACGTCTCGCCACGTCGAACGCATCGCCTGCCCGTGGATCCAGTCGCAGCACGCGCTCACCCTCGAGCTGATGGCGAAACCAGGTCCGTTGCCGCTTTGCGTACTGCCGAGTCGCGATCACCACTTGTTCACGTCCCTTCTCCAGCGGAAGTTCACCCGCCACCACGCGGCGCACCGCGTCATAACCCGTGGCGGTCCACGCCCTGGCCATGGAACCGACGCGCGCCGCGAGCGACCGAACCTCTTTGAGCCACCCGGCATCGAGCATCGCATCCACGCGCGCCTCGATCGACGACGCCAGCCCGGAACCGGGGTCGAGGACAAGATAGCGAGCGGTCAGGAGCGCGTCGCGTTGCCGATCGCGATGCAGGGCGCTGATCCGGTGACCGGTCAGCAGCGCCACCTCGATCGCGCGCTCCTTTTGCGCCCGTCCGAGCGTCGCCCGTGACGGGTCGAGCGATTCACACCAGCGCTGGATTTCCGCGGCTGGCAGTGTGCCGAGCACGGCGCGCAGCGACGCGCGCTGCCGCGGGTCAATGTCCGGCTCATCGAACAGCGGCTCGAAGGCGGCGCGCAAATAAAATCCCGTACCACCAACGATCAACGGTCTCCGGCCTTCCGCGTTGATCGCGCTGACCCACGCCGGCACCGACGCCGCCCAGTCGGCGGCTGTGTAACGCTCGTCAGGCTCGGCGACGTCGATCCCGTAGTGCGGAACCAGCAACTGTTCCCCGGCGGTCGGCTTGGCGGTTCCGATGTCGAAGCCTCGATACACCTGGCGTGAATCGGCCGAGATGATCGATGCGCCGGCAGCTACCGCCAGGCGTATGGCAAGCGACGACTTGCCGGACGCCGTCGGTCCGCAGATGACCGGAAGCCTACTTGCGGCCAAAACGCCGATCGAGCTCATCCCACGTCAGGCGAATGATGCCCGAACGCCCGTGCACATCGTGCGCGGGGAGCGACGTGGACACCAGTGCCCGGAAAAGCGCCTGCATCTCGTCAGGCGCCAGCGGTTCTCCCGCTTTCACCGCGGCCTTGCAGGCGACGGTGGCGATGAGCAACTCGTGGCCAGCGTGGGTGGCTGCACCCCGATCGCCGCTCAGTGCCGCCAGCGATTCGCGCAGGCAGCGCAGGGCGTCGAACCGGCGGTGGGGTGTCGGCACCGCGTGCACGATCACCGAGTGGCCGCCAAAGGGCTCGAGCTCGAAGCCGAGCAGGTTGAAGGCGTCGCGATGCGCCTCGAGCGCTTCGGCATCGCGCGGTGAAAGATGAACCGTCTCGGGAAGGAGCAAGCGCTGCGCCGACGCACCGCCGCCGGTCAACTGACGCATGAACTTCTCGTAGAGCACGCGCTCGTGTGCGGAATGCTGGTCGATCAGCACCACACCATCGTCGTGCTCGTAGAGCAGGTAGGTGCGACGCAGTTG
>CAMPKM010000430.1 GCA_946887155.1 uncultured Gemmatimonadota bacterium | reverse complement strand
CGCCTGTGTCTTCAAGCCCGCCGAAGACGTTCCGCACACCGGCACCGTCTTCGTGGAAATCCTGCTCGAAGCCGGCCTGCCGCCCGAAGTCATCCAACTGATTCATGGACGCGGAGAAGTCGCCGGTGCAGCCATCGTCGAACATCCGGACGTGCCGATCATCTCGTTCACCGGGTCCACCGAAACCGGCAGTCGCGTTGGAGAAACATGCGGCCGGTTGCACAAACGGCTCTCGCTCGAGATGGGCGGCAAGAACGCGCAGATCGTATTGGATGATGCCGACCTCGATCTTGCGCTCGACGGTGTCTTATGGGGTGCGTTTGGCACCACCGGCCAGCGCTGTACCGCGACGAGCCGGTTGATACTGCAGGACGGCGTTCACGATTCGTTCATGTCACGCCTCACGGAGCGGGCACGTTCGTTGCAACTGGGCGACGGTCGTCAGGCAGGGACGGACGTCGGGCCGCTCATCCATGAGGACTCGAGGACGAAGGTGGAGCGCTACATCGAGATCGGTCAGCGCGAAGGCGCCATCCTGACCACCGGCGGGCAGCGTGCCCGGGGGAAGGGGCTCGACGGTGGTCACTTTTTCGAGCCGACGATCTTCACCGGGGTAAAGGCCGGGTCGCGACTCGAGCAGGAAGAGATCTTTGGTCCTGTCCTCTCCGTGATCCGCGTGGGGTCAGTCGACGAGGCGTTCCGGGTGAACAATGACGTTCGCTATGGACTGTCGTCGTCCATATACACGAAAAACGTGCACGTCGCCTTCCGGGCACTGCAGGAACTCGACAACGGAATCACGTACGTCAACGCGCCAACGATCGGTGCTGAAGCGCATCTGCCATTTGGTGGGGTCAAGCAGACGGGTAACGGTCACCGCGAAGGTGGTTGGGAAGTCTACGAGTTCTACTCAGAGACCAAGGTGGGGTACGTGGACTACTCCGGAGTACTACAGCGGGCGCAACTCGATACGTACAACCCGGATTGAAGCTCGTGTGGCGTTGCACCACAATCACTTGCGGTCGTCTCTGGTACCGGCTTAATTGCGCGCAGATGCAGCTGTCGAAGGTGAGTTCCTCCCAATGCGTTGCGCGACGATTCGAGCCGGTTCGCGCTGTCGACAGCGCCGAGATCGTGACGGTTGAAGCATGAGCGATCCGATCCAGCAAACACCTACGTCATCGGCGATCTCCGAGCAGGAGCGCGCCGACGCGTTGCGTCGCGTGAACAAGTCGCGCGGCCGCGTGCTGCGCGTGATGTGGGAATGGGCGAAGTCATTCCAGGTCGCCATCCTTGTTTTTCTTTTCGTGCGTGCGTTCATCGTCGAGGCATTCAAGATCCCGAGCGGCAGCATGGAGCGGACGCTCCTGGTGGGCGACTTCCTCCTGGTGAACAAGCTGGTTTACGGCGCCGAAGTCCCGTTCACCGGAAAGCGGTTGCCCGCGCTGCGCGAGCCGCGACTGGGAGACGTGGTCGTGTTTCAATGGCCGCAGGATGTCTCGAAGAACTTCGTCAAGCGGCTTGTGGGAATGCCGGGCGATACGCTCGCGATGGAAAACGGAACACTCATCCGCAACGGTCACGCCATGCGCGAACAGTACGTCGTGCATACCGACCCGGGCATCGATCCGGCCGCCGATGATTTTCGCTGGCAGCGTGACTACCTGGTCCGGAGCGCCGAAGCGTACACCGGCTATCACCCGTCACGGAACAACTGGGGACCGATCGTGGTGAAGCCGAAGCACTATTTCATGCTCGGCGACAACCGCGACAACTCGCTGGACAGCCGGTACTGGGGATTCGTCCCCGACTCCCTCATTCGCGGACAGCCGCTCATCGTGTACTACAGTTTCCAACCTGATTCCGGGGTGCGCACCGCCTGGCTCTCCCGGATCCGATGGCACCGGTTAGGCAATCGTGTCCACTGAACACGACGAAGATTCGCCGTCGGGCGTCTACCCGCGATTCCGGCGCGAACGAGCGCCCCGCGTGGGGCGCGTGCCCGGGAAAAAGGGCGCGTACGACGAAGGGTCGCTGGATCAGTACCTGCGCGACATCAGCGCCTATCCCCTGATCACGCGGGAAGACGAAGTCGACCTGGCCCGGTTGATCCGCAACGGCGACCAGGAAGCCCTCGACAAGCTGGTGCGGAGCAACCTCCGCTTTG
The DNA here is from genome assembly GCA_946887155.1 of uncultured Gemmatimonadota bacterium. The sequence continues at coordinate 1,130 of CAMPKM010000430.1, read as the reverse complement.
TGGTGTCGGTCGCGAAGAAGTACCAGAACCAGGGCGTCTCTCTTTCGGACCTGATCAACGAGGGCAACCTCGGCCTGATCCGCGCCGCCCACAAGTTCGACGAGACGAAGGGCATCAAGTTCATCTCGTACGCGGTCTGGTGGATCCGACAGGCGATCCTGCAGGCGCTGGCCGAACAATCGCGCATCGTGCGCGTCCCGCTGAACCGGGCCGGTACACTGCACCGCATCGGCAAGCGCGCCAACCTGCTCCTGCAGGAGCTGGGTCGCGAGGCGACGCACGCCGAGATCGCAAGTGGCATGGTGGCGGACGGCGTCGAGATCACCGAGGAAGAAGTCGCCAAGACGATGTCGATCTCGCAGGCGCACCTCTCGCTCGACGCGCCCCTGTCACCCGGCGAAGACAACAAGCTGCTGGATTACCTGCCCGACAACCTGAATCCCACGCCCGACGAGCAGACGTTCGAGAAGGCGCTGACGGAGTCGATCGAGGCGGCGTTAGGCAGCCTGAAGGAACGGGAGGCGAAGATCCTGCGGCTCTACTTCGGGCTCGATGGCAGCGAGGCAATGACGCTGGAGGAAATTGGCGCCCTGCTCGGCATCACGCGGGAGCGCGTCCGCCAGATCAAGGAAAAAGCGCTTTCGCGACTTCGGCACGTCTCCCGCGCCCGTGCTCTCGAGTCGTTCCTTGGTTAGGAACGATTGCCACGGGTCAGGCGGAACACGGACAACACGGGTTGCTCGGAACGACACAGATTACTGCACAGGTGAAACCCGGGCACCCAGGGCGACGAAGGCCGCTTCATGACTGACGTCTGCGGGTGCCCGGGTTTCACCAGGTAGTACCCGTGTCCTTCCGTGCAAGCTGTGCCGTCCGCGTTCCATCCTTCCCGCGAAAATCCATTTCCAAATCCTGCGACGATCGTGCGCTACCACGTAGTCACGCTGGGATGTGACAAGAACACAGTCGACTCGGAGCGCTATCTGGCCGAACTCGCTGCCCACGGCGCGCAACCGGCGGCGAGCGCCGACGACGCTGACCTCATCGTCGTCAATACCTGCGGCTTCATCGACGCGGCCAAGGAAGAGGCGAAGGAGGCCCTCGGGGTGGGCATGCAGTTCAAGTCGTCA
>CAMPKM010000429.1 GCA_946887155.1 uncultured Gemmatimonadota bacterium | reverse complement strand
GCCTTCGAGGTGCCGCCGGGAACGATGAAGCTGCGCAGCGGTTCCAGTTCCGCTTCGCAGTGATCGATGGCCGCTTCGAGCTCACGAATCCTGGCATCGTCGAGGCGCGCTTTCTCGAGCGAGGCTCGCATCTTCTCCCGGTCAGGCGTGGCCAGCAGCGCACCGATCGCGAACAGGTCGCGCTGGATCGGTACGATGACTTCATCGATCCGGGGCATCGGTTCCAGTGCGCGCACGAGCCCGAGCATGGCATTGAGTTCATCGACGTCGCCGTACGCTTCGACGCGTGGGTGATCCTTGCCGACCCGACCGCCGCCGAAAAGTCCGGTGTCGCCTGCGTCGCCCGTTTTCGTGTAGATCTTCATGTCCAGAACTTAAGTCCAGAGATCAAGGTCCATAGGCGGGTGGGGCGAGGAACTACTTCGGACTCTCTGCCCTGGACTTAGTTTTCCCCCCATGACTCGAACACGTCATCCGGAAGTCGATATCACGATCATCGGCGGCGGGCCCACCGGCCTGTTCGCGCTTTTTTATGCCGGTATGCGCGGCGTGACGGCGCAAGTCGTGGATGCCTTGCCGCAGCTCGGCGGCCAGCTCACGGCGCTGTATCCCGAGAAATACATCTTCGACGTCGGCGGATTCCCCAAGATCCTGGCCAAGGAATTCGTGAAGGGGCTGACCGAGCAAGCGCTCCAGTTCAACGCGAGGACGCACCTCAACGAGACCATTGTTGGTCTGGAACGGCGTGACGGACACCTGGTTCTTCAGACCGAGGGCGCGGAGTTTCCGTCGAAAGCCATCCTGATCGCCGCGGGCATTGGGGCGTTTACGCCGCGGCGACTGCCCCAGACCGTGGCGCATCCCTGGTATGGTCGCGGCATTCATGATGTCGTTACGGATCCCGAAGAGTACCGGGGAAAGCGCATCGTGATCATCGGCGGCGGCGACACCGCGTTCGACTGGTCGCATCAACTGCTCGATCGGGCCGCGACCCTGACGCTGGTGCATCGCAGTGACCGGTTCCGCGCTCACGCCGCGACGGTGAACGAGGTGCAGCGCGCGGTGGCGGAGGGTCGGATGGGCATGCATGTGTTTCACGAGCTGCACGACATCGTGAGCATGGACGAGAAGCTGACCGGCGTCGTCCTGCGGGACACCAAGACGAAGTCCACGTTTGCCGTGGTCTGCGACGTCGTACTCCCGATGCTCGGCTACGTGAGTGATCTCGGCGCGCTGACGGAGTGGGGCCTGACGCTCGAGAAGGAAGAGATCGTGGTGAACAGTTGCATGGAAACCGGGCAGGCGGGGATTTACGCCGCCGGCGACGTCACGACGTATCCCGGGAAACTGAAGCTGATCGCGTCGGGCTTCGGTGAAGCGGCGACCGCGGTGAACCAGGCCGTGCACTGGATCTATCCCGAAAAGAAGGTCACGCCCGGCCACAGCTCGAACATGGCCATCTTCGGCCAACCCGCCGACTGACTGTAAAAGGCGCGAAACGGGGTCAGACGCCATTCCTGAAAACGGGGTCAGACGCCGTTTTCTCAAAACGGGGTCAGACGCCATTCCTGAAAAACGGGGTCAGACGCCGTTTTGGTTGACGCGGCGGTGACGCTGACGGGTTAACGAAGCGGACCTTCGCTAACCTGTCGCCCCCAAGCCTAATGGCCCGACTACCGCGGTTCGCCATCACGGAACAGCCACAACATGTGATTCAGCGAGGGAACAATCGCTGCCCGATTTTCCAATCCGACGGTGATCGGCGCGAGTATCTGGATTGGCTTGCCGACGCCTGCGGCCGCTTCGGCGCCCAACTGCACGCGTACGTCCTGATGACGAACCACGTGCACCTGTTGATGAGCCCATTGGAAGCGAAGAGCATTGGATCCGTCATGCAATCGGTGGGCGGCCGGTATGTCCCCTGGTTCAATCGCCGGTACGCAAGAACCGGTACGCTTTGGGAAGGGCGGTATCGCGCGACGCTTATCGATTCCGATCGGTACCTTTTTTCCTGCCACCGGTACATCGAGCTGAATCCAGTGCGGGCGGGGATTGTCCGGTTTCCGAAGGCGTACCCATGGTCGAGCTACGGGGCCAACGCGCTGGGCTCGCCCGACCCGATCATCACACCGCATCCACGATATCTGGCGTTAGGTCGCCAGCGTGCGGACCGACTGGCCGCGTATCGCGACCTGTTTGCGTCAGCCTTGAGTGACGATGAGCTGGGTGCTATCCGGGAGTCCACGAACAAGGCGTGGGCGCTCGGCGACCCCAAGGCCGACCACAATGAACTCAATCGTCGAGCGCATCGGTTGAGCAGAACCGGTCGCCCGAAACGGCGTCTGACCCCGTTTCCGGGAAATGGCGTCTGACCCCGTTTTTGAGAAATGGCGTCTGACCCCTTTTCTGCACGGGCGCTAATTTGACGGCCAGTCCGCAACTGTCTGAGGTCCGATGCAGAATCTCACGTCGCTCATGCAGCTCTGGGTGTTCGTGCTCGCCGCGTTTGTCGGTTACCAGGTGATCACGAGAGTCCCGGCGCTGCTCCATACCCCGCTGATGTCGGCCGCCAACGCCATTACCGGCATTTCCCTCGTTGGGTCGCTGGTGGCCGCGGGAAGCGGACGCGGGCTCGCCAGCAACATCCTTGGCGCCGTGGCCGTGGCCTGTGCCAGCATCAACGTCGTCGGCGGCTTCCTGATCACCGACCGGATGCTGAAGATGTTCAAGACGCCCGGCAGGAAGGAATGACCGAGACCTCGTCGGTGGCGCGCGAGCTGCTGATCCAGTTCGCCTACCTCATTTCATCAGTCCTCTTCATCCTCGGTCTCCGGAGTCTGTCCGACCCGGCCCGTGCGCGCGCCGGCATGCGGCTGGCCATGCTGGCGATGCTCTTCGCCGTCGTCGGGACGTTGCTCCACCACGACATTGTCCGGTTCGAGTTCATCATCGTCGGGCTGGTCGTCGGATCGTTCATCGGCGTCGTGATCGGGTTGCCGCTCGGCATCGACATCCCGATGACCGCCATGCCGCAGTTCGTCGCGATCTCGCACATGTTCGGCGCGGTCGCCGCGACCCTGGTGGGCATCGACGAATACTTCGCCCTCGGGACGACACCGCCGGCGCCGATCATGGCGGCGTTAGGCGCCGAAGTCATCCTTGGCGCGCTGACCGTCACCGGCAGCTTCATCGCCTTCGCCAAGCTGCAGGAACTGATCGGCGGCAAGCCCATCACCTGGCCGGGTCAGAATTTCTTCAACATCGGCCTGTTCCTGGGCACGGTCGGGCTGCTCGTGTACCAGATGGTCGTGCCCGGCC
>CAMPKM010000428.1 GCA_946887155.1 uncultured Gemmatimonadota bacterium | reverse complement strand
GTTTTACTATGACGCGCTCACCATTGTACGCCGGCGGGCCGCGGATGCGCGCGTCCACTTCATGCTTGGACCGTCGATCGTTACCGTGGGTGGTGAAGCGGTCCGCGAAGCGCAACGTGGAACGGACAGCTCCAACTTCAGCTTCGAGCGGAGCCGATTCGTCGCCGACCGCCGCAATGAGGCGGTGTATGGCCAGTGGCTCTCCGAGCACGGGCGCCTGACCCTGAGCGCCGGGGCCCGTTACGACGAAAACAATACGTTCGGTGCGTTTCGGACCGTGCGCGCCGGCATGGCCTGGCGAGCCTGGTCCGGAGGTTCATTGCGCCTGACGGCGGGAACGGCGTTCAAGGCACCGACGTTCTTCGAGTCCTTCAACACCGCGTTTTCGACCGGGAATGCCGACCTCGACCCGGAGCGCTCGCGGAGCTGGGAAGCCGGCATCCGGCAGGTCGTGAACGACGGCAGCCTGACCATGGCGGCCACGTGGTTCGACCAGCGCTTCCGCGACATGATTCAATACGCATTCATCACGCCGGAACAGCCTAACTACTTCAACGTGGCGGCTGCATCGGCTCGCGGACTCGAGCTCGAGCTGTCGCTCGTACCCGCATCCCGCGTCAGGCTCGGTGCCACGACCACGCTGCTGCGCACCCGGGTCGACGACGCCGGCTTGCAGACGGGCGAGGAAGCCACGTTCGTGCAGGGGAACCGCCTGCTCCGGCGTCCCTCCGTGCTGTCGACTGCGTCCGTTGCCCTCGACCTGCCCGGCGCGACCACCATGGATGCACTGGTGACCAGGACCGGGAGTCGAGAGGACCGGGATTTCGCCACGTTCCCCGCCACACCCGTGGTGCTCCCGGCGTGGACGCGGCTCGACATTGGTGTCACGCGACCCATTGCCCGGGAGTTCAATGGCGCGCGGATCGACCTGGCCGTGCGGCTCGAAAACGTCTTCGGTGCCGGCTACGAGGAAATCGCGAACTATCCCGCGCCCGGTCGGTCGTTGACGATCGGGGTGCGTGCCGCGAGCCTTCGGAGGAGAGCAATATCCCGTGACCCTGATCGCGACCGACGCCATCGTCCTGCACGTACAGGACTACCTCGAATCGTCGCGGATCGTCCGGCTGGCGACGCGTGAGCACGGCGTGCAATCCGTGCTTGCGCGCGGAGCCCGGCGATCCCGCAGCCGGTTCGGGGCATCGCTCGACCTGTTCGCGAGTGGTGTCGCGCAGTTCACGCTCAGGCCGGGACGGGACCTCTCGAATCTGGCCGGGTTCGACCTGACGCGGAGCCGCATGGCGCTGGCGGCGGACCTCGACCGCTTTGCCGGCGCTTCGGCGCTGGCCGAGCTGGCGCTCCGGTTTGCGCACGCCGATCCGCACGACGACGCGTTCGACGTCCTCGGCCGATCGCTCGACGACATCGCCCAGTCCCCGGCCGGTGAGTCGACCGACCAGGCGATTGCCGCCGCCTGGCGGTACGTCGCGGCGTTAGGCTTCGCGCCCGCCCTCGATCGCTGTTGCTCCTGCGGGTCGATGGTCGGGATCGATCGCGCCATACCGTTCAGCCATCGCGGGGGCGGGGTCGTCTGCCCGCGATGCGTCCAGGCGGTCCCCATCGGACGCGACATTCCCGCCGACGCTCGTCAGGCCATCATTGGCTGGCTGGCGCACGAGCGGATGGTGTTGACGGGCGACCTTCCCCGGCGCGCGCACCTGCGGCTCCTGCGCGAGTTCCTGCACCATCACATGGGCGACGGCCGCGAGCTGCGGGCGCTGGACGGATGGGAGGCCCGCCTGCGGCGACCGGCATGATCATCGGTACCGCCGGGCACATCGATCACGGAAAGACGACGCTGGTGCGCGCGCTCACGGGCGTCGACACGGACCGGCTGCCGGAGGAAAAGCGCCGCGGCATCACGATCGAGCTCGGGTTCGCCCCGCTTGAACTGGCCGGCATCGGAACGGTAGGGATCGTCGACGTGCCCGGGCATGAAGCGTTCGTCCGCACCATGGTGGCCGGCGCCAGCGGGATCGATGTCGCCCTGCTCGTGATTGCCGCCGACGAGGGGGTCATGCCGCAGACGCGTGAACACCTCGCCATCCTCGAATTGCTGGGAACGAGAGCGGCGGTCGTGGCGCTCACGAAATGCGACCTCGTCGACGAGGACTGGCTCGCGCTGGTGACCGCCGACGTGAGCGACGCGCTCCGCGGAACCCGGCTCGAGGATGCGGCGATCGTGCCGACGTCATCGCCGTCCGGACGCGGCATCGAGGCGCTGCGCGAGGCGTTAGGCGCGGCGATGGCGTTCGCCCCCGACCACGACGCCCGCGGCCCGTTCCGGATGCCGGTGGATCGGGTGTTCAGCGTGAAGGGGACGGGATCCGTGGTCACGGGCACCGTGTGGGAGGGCGAAGTGCGCCCGGGCGACGCGCTCGTGGTGCAGCCGGGTAGCAAGGCGGTGCGGGTCCGCGGCGTGCAGGTGCACGGCGGCGACGTGGCGTCGGCGACGTCCGGCACCCGGACGGCGCTGGCCATTGCCGGCGTCGAGCTGAGCGATGTCGTCCGCGGCGCCTGGCTCACTGGCGATGCCGATTGGGCCACGACCACGCTGCTCCGGGCGGACGTTTCGTTGCTCGCGGACGCCAACCATGCGCTCCGTCCGAGGGAATGGGTTCGTCTCCATCTCGGGACGGCCGACGTAGGAGCGCGCGTTGTGGCGAGCGGCGGTGCAATGCAGCCGGGGGACCGGCGACCGGCGAGGCTGGTCCTGCAGGAGCCAGTACTGGCCCGTGCCGGTGACCGGTTTGTGCTTCGGCTGGCCTCACCCCCGCAGACCATCGGGGGCGGCGTGGTCGTCGATCCCCTGCCGCCCCGGCGTCGGCCCGTACCGTGGGAGCGCGAGCCCCCCTATGAGTCGTTAGGCAGGCTGTTGCGCGAGGCAGCCGGTGAGGGCATTCCACGATCGGCGCTGGTCGCCCGTTCGGGCCTGCTGGCGCACGAGATGGATCCGTTGCTCGAGCGACCGGAAATGGGGGTGCTCGTTTCGGGGCGGTGGTACCACCGCCCGGCCCTGGTCGAGGCGTCGAAGGCGGTCCTGCGGCTGGTGGCGGCCCAGCACGAACGGGAGCCGTTAGGCGACGGGCTGCCGGTGGCCAGCCTGGCGGCGCAGGTGCGCGGGACGACGGAGCTGGTGGATTACGCCGTCAGCGATCTCGTCGCAGGCGCGGGCGGCGAACACGCGTGCGCCGGTGGCCGGGGTGTCCGGCAGGACGGCGCACAGGTGCCGCTCGTCGAACCAGCCGATGTCGTCCGTCAGCCGCACGCCCTTGAGC
>CAMPKM010000427.1 GCA_946887155.1 uncultured Gemmatimonadota bacterium | reverse complement strand
CTTTTGATGGACTTGGCCGCCACTACTCGCTTGGAGGTCGCGTCGTGGAAGGCGCCCGACGGGGAAGACTCATCGGCTTCCCGACCGCCAACGTGCCGGTTCCGGGTCCGCGGAAACTCATGCCGCCCGAAGGCGTCTACGCCGTCCGAGTCCAGACACCCATGGGGCCTCACGACGGCATGCTGAACCTGGGCCCCCGACCCACCTTTGATGAAGATCAGGCCGTGGTGGAGGCCCACGTGTTTGACGCAAACCTGGACCTGTACGGGGCGCGCGTTCGCGTAGACTTCGTCGCCCGGCTGAGGGATACGCAGAAGTTCAATGGTGTCGAGGCGTTGACGGCGCAGCTCAAGCGGGACGAGCAAACCGCGCGTTCCATCCTGAAGCGCTGATCTGGTCTAAGCGATTGGAGATCTTCGCTTTGCGATTGACTCCGCTTCGATAGCGCCCTAACGTTCTTAGCTCTCCAAACTCGATCCGGCAGCCCAATGAAGAACCTGAAGTACCGCCTGCTGACCATCGCCGGCCTCATCGTTGCGTCGGTGTGGGCGCTCTGGCCGCGCACCGTCATCGAACGCATCAAGCGCGACGGCCGATTCGTCTACGACACGGTGCAACGTGTTCCGTTGAAGCGCGGGCTCGACCTCCAGGGCGGGATGTACCTCGCACTCGAGATCGATGAATCGCGCGGTGCGGTGGCGAACAAGTCGGACGCGCTCGACCGGGCCATGAAGGTGGTCCGCAACCGGATCGACGAATTCGGCGTCGCGGAGCCGGTGGTGCAGAAGGCCGGCGATGACCGCATCATCGTTGAACTGCCGGGCATCGACGATCCGGAACGGGCCGAACAGGTCGTGCAGAAGACGGCATTCTTGCAGTTCATGATCACCGATGAGACGAACGCGCTCGAGCGGGCCATGCCTCGGCTGGACCAGATCGCCCGCGAAGCGGGTGGACCATCCGGCGGTGCGTTAGGCGACACGACCCGGCGCACCGAGGTGAGCGGGCTGCAGAAACTCTTCACGCCGGACAGCGGCGCGAAGGGATCCGACAGCACGGGTACGGATACGGCCGCCACCCCGCCGCCGACGACCGGTGGACCGATCTCGAGCCTCCTCCAGCGTGGCGACATGCCTGGCGAGTACTACGTCTCCGAGCAGAACTACGCGCTGGCCGAGTACTACCTCGCGTTGCCGCAGGTCCGCGCGGCGTTCCCGCCGGGAAAGACCATCCGCTGGGGCGCTGACACGTTGTCGGTCGGCGGGGATGTCTACCGCACCTTCTACGTGCTCGACTCGCGCGAAATCCTCGATGGTCAGTACATCCAGAGCGCGAACCCGAACACCACGCCAATCGACGGCACGGTCGTCGAGTTCCGGCTGAACAACGAAGGCGGCCGGCGCTTCCGCATGGAAACCGCCAAGCACATCCAGGACTACATGGCGATCGTCCTCGACGATCGCGTGATGGGTCGTCCCCCGGTCATCCAGGGCGCCATCGGCACCAGCGGCCAGATCACGCTGGGCCGCCGCGACATCCAGCAGGCCCAGGATCTGGCGCTCGTCCTGCGCGCCGGCTCGCTGCCGGTCCCGCTCAAGATTGCCGACGTCCGCAGCATCGGCGCCAGCCTTGGCGAGGATGCCATCCGCCAGGGCCTCTTCAGCGGCGCGTTAGGCCTCGCGATCGTCGTCCTGATCATGGTGGGGTACTACCGGTTCAGCGGCATGCTCGCCGTGATCGGGTTGATGTTCTATTCCCTGACCACCCTCGCCGTGCTGGCCAGCTTCGGCGCGGTGCTCACGTTGCCCGGGATCGCCGGCTTCGTGCTTTCCATCGGCATGGCGGTCGACGCCAACTTCCTGATCTTCGAACGCATCCGCGAGGAGATGGAGCGTGGAAAGACGATTCGGACCGCGATCGATGAAGGCTTCAATCACGCGTGGAGCGCCATCGTCGACACGCACGTCACGACGGCGCTGACCGCCGCGATTCTCTATCAGTTCGGTACCGGGCCCGTCCAGGGTTTTGCGGTGGCCCTCCTCGCTGGTCTCGCCGCCTCGATGGTCAGCGCCATCTTCGTGGTCCGCACGCTGTTCCTCGTCTGGTTGAACCGTACCCGCGGCGTAGCGCCGCTGAGCATCTGATGCTTCGCATACTTCATAACACCAAGTTCGACTTCATCCGCCGCTGGAAACAGGCGGCCGGCGTCGTCATCGCGCTGATCATACCGGCAGTCGCGCTCATCCTGATCAACGGCTTCAACTGGAGCATCGAGTTCACGGGCGGTACTCGAATCCAGCTCGAGTTCACCAACGCGGCGGATGTCGGGGCCGTCCGCTCCGAGCTCGCCACCGCCGGGTTCCCGAACGCCGAAATCGCAACGTTTGGCAGCCCGAACGAGCTGATGATCCGCGTGCAGGACTCGTCCGCCGTGGCCCAGCAGGACGTCGGCGCCAGCGCGGTCGTCACGCAGATCCGCGGCGCACTCGATCGCCGCTTTGGCGCGAACTCCTACACCCTCGTCGGCGCCGAAGCGGTCAGCGCGAAGGTCGGCGACGAATTGAGTCGTCAGGCAGCGATCGCGGTGTTGATCGCGTTCGGCATCACGCTGATCTACCTCGCCTGGCGATTCGAGTGGCGCTTTGCGCTGGCGACCATCCTGGCCACGATGCACGACATCGTCGCAACCCTCGCGTTCATGAAGTACCTGAACCTCGAGATCTCGCTGTTCGTGGTCGGCGCTATCCTCACCGTCATCGGCTACTCGATGAACGACAAGGTCGTGGTGTTCGACCGTGTCCGCGAAAACCTGAAGAAGGGGAAAAAGGTCCCGCTGTACGACCTGCTCAACCAGTCGGTGAACGAAACGCTGCCGCGCACGGTGATGACGGGTTCGACGACGCTGGCCTGCCTTCTCGCGCTGCTCATCTTTGGTGGCGACGTGATTCGCCCGTTCGCCTGGGTGCTGACGTTCGGCATCGTCATCGGCACGTTCAGCTCGATCTACGTGGCGTCGCCGCTCCTCCTCTGGATCGAGCGGAAGTATCCGCGCCTGTCCGCCGACAAGGCCCATGTGTCGGCCAGCCAGGCGCGCGCCGAGTCGCAGGTTGAAGCCGAGGCCCCTCCGCGTCCGATGCGGGGATCCAAGGCGCCAGCCGGGCGGCGCTAGACCGACGTCTCAGATCGAGGAGCGGAGAGCAAAGACCAGGGGATCACCATGACCCCTGACGCTGTGCTCTCCGCTTCTCGCTTTTCGGCACCACCCTTCGCCGATAGCCACGTCCATCTCGCCGACGCCGCCTTTCGTGAGGATGCGCAAGCGGTGATCGAGTCGGCGC
>CAMPKM010000426.1 GCA_946887155.1 uncultured Gemmatimonadota bacterium | reverse complement strand
CACCCGCGGAGATCCGCCGCCCTACCAGCGACGATAGCCGCCCTAACCCGCGACCATCACCTGATTGTCTTCCGAAGCGCCAACACCGAAGACCCCACCCGCGGATATCGCAAACGCAGCCCCCGAAGCGTCTCGTTCAGCCGCCGAGTGATCAGGTAGTTGCGCGCCACCTTCGAGTCGGCGGGAACGACGTACCACGGCGCCCAACTCGTGCTGCACTTCCGGAGCGCGTCTCGATAGGCGGCTGTATACGTGCCCCATCGCCGCCGGTCCTCCAAATCACCGGCGCGGAACTTCCAGTTCTCCTCCGGATCGTCCAGCCGGTCGATCAACCGCTCGCGCTGCTCCGCTCGCGAGATGTGCAGGAAGAACTTCAGGATCGTGACGCCGTTCAGGGATAGCATCTTCTCGAACGCGTTGATCTGCTCGTACCGGGCGCTCCACACCGATCGCGCCGCGAGGCGCCTGACGCGGACCGCCAGCACATCCTCGTAATGCGACCGGTTGAAGATGCCGATGTATCCGCGGGGCGGGATCGCGGCATGGATGCGCCACAGGAAGTCGTGCGACAGCTCGAGTGGCGTCGGCACGCCAAAGGATGTCACCCGGCACCCCTGTGGGTTGCAGCCGTCGAACACCTGCTTGATGGTGCCGTCCTTCCCCGACGCATCGCGGCCCTGCAATACCACCAGGACGGCATGGCGCTTGTCGGCAATCAGGCGATCCTGAAGCCGGCCCAGTTCCTTCACTTCCTTCGCGAGCGCCCTCTTGATCGCGGCCTTGTCGCCAAGCTCGCGCGGCCGGTTGGCGTCCCGGTCGAAGAGGTGGAGCGGCGCGTTTGGTCGTACGGCTTCGAGCAGCATGGATTGCCTCCGTTCGCGGCATAGATTGCACGCGCGCCACGCCAGTCACCAGTCACCCATCACCTGTCTCCCGCTTGCGAAGTCCATTCCGTGTTGTCGCGATGATGCTTCCACTACTCGGCGCTCGCACGGCCGGCGCCCAGCGAACAACCCATACCAACTCCGGTGCCTGGTTCGTCTTTAGTGCCGACGTCGCGATCAATGATCGATGGGGCATGTTGTTCGACGCATCGGCTCGCCGATCCGGTCCGGTCGATGAAGCCATGGCCAACTTCGTGCGTGGCGGTATCGCGTACGAGGTCAGTGAACATGTGCGCGTGGCCGCCGGCGCCAACTGGTCACGCAGCTATCCGTATGGCGAGATCCCGAGTCCAACTACCACCGACGAACGCCGCGTGTGGCAGCAGGTCCAGATCGGACATGCCATCGGCCGGCTTGACCTCTCGCACCGGTATCGCATCGAGCAGCGATTCCGCGGTCGCTGGCGGAGTTCGGACGATCACCAGATCGATAGTTGGGATCGCACAAACCGGTTCCGCTACCAGGTGAAGGGGACGTTGCCGCTCACCGGTACGTCCATCGAACCGGGTGAGGCATACGTGGCGGCCGGGAACGAGATCTTTCTCGGCATCGGCGGAAAGGTCCAGAACATCTTCGACCAGGACCGGGCCACGGTTGCCGTCGGCTATCGCGTGACCAGGAACTGGCGCGTCGAGGGCGGGTTCCTCGAACAGGTGATCTTCAAGCCTAACGGGACGGACGTCGAGCGAAACCATACGATGACGTTTTCGCTTGCCTATTCCCGCGCCGCGCCGGCGGCCATCATCGGAACGACGCCGTCCCGGTGAGCTTTGCCGTTGGCGCGGAACGCTACGAGACCGCCCTGCGGTTTCCGGCGTACCTCCAGGCCGTCGCAAAGAATGCCGAGTTGTGGCAGGCCATGTACCGCACTGCGTCCGTGTCGGCCGACGCCGTCGCGAGACTGAAGAACGTGGCGGGCGACTGGCGCCTGCTGGCGTTGAGCGAGGACTGGTGCGGTGACGCGGTCAGCACCCTTCCATTGGTGGGGCGCCTCGCCGAGTTGGCCGGCCTCGACTTTCGCGTTCTCGCCCGGGACGCCAACCCCGACCTGATGGATGCGCACCTCACATCCGGGACCCGGTCGATACCCGTGGTGATGGTTCTCGATGCCGGTTTCCGCCGTCGTGGCTGGTGGGGTCCCCGTCCGGCCGCCGTCCAGCGCTGGTTCCGGGCCGAGGCCTTCTTGCTGCCGAAGGACGTGCGAGGGAGACGGAAGCGCGCCTGGTATGCGCGGGATCGCGGCAGGACTACGGTTGCAGAGGTGACCGAAGCGGTGGAAAGGGCAGCGCGAAGTCCAGAGCGTTGAGCAGAAAGGGGCCATCCTTCAGCTTGGCGGTTCGTGCCTGGCGCTTAGATTCCAGCCAACGCTAACCCGAACCACAGACACCAATGGCTGGTCGTCGCATCGAGGGCAACTTCAATCAGGGCTGGGGAATCGCTGCATTCGTGACCCTGCTGGCCGCCGCCGGATTTGCCACGGCATTCATGATCAACCAGCGGACGTTCCACTCCCCGAACGACGTCAGCGCGCCCACGAACAGCGAGGCGCCACATGCGCCGCCAGCTGCTCCGGCCAAGCACTAGCCTCGCAACAAACCTGAAGAATCGCAGTACCAACCCGGCGTCTTTCTTGCTGGGATCGATATCGTGCTGAAACTCGCCTTCATTTTCCTGGCGCTCCCGCTCGTGTTGCCGGCGCAGATCATGCCCGCGACGGTGATCCGTCGCAGCGGTACCAACGGTCTGGCGATGAGCGACGGTGAACCGATCAGCTTCGTGCTCGAGCATGCGGCGGAGCTCGACCTCACGGATCCGCAGCGCATGGGACTGATCAACCTGCGGAGGCGGCTCCGTGCGATCAACGAGCCATTCATGGAGCAGCTCGATTCGTTGCGAGAGTCGGTGGGCCTGAGCCTCGAGCCTCGACCGCGCGGCCTGGACGACGAGGACCACCAGAGACTGGAGCGCTTCGAGCTGCTCGCCCGGCCGGTCACTGACGTGATCAAGGTGAACAACGACGGCGCCAACCTGCAGATGCGTGCGCTCCTCGACAGTGCGCAAATCGTCAGGCTCGACTCGCTCGTGGTGAGTGAACGCGGGACGATCAGCGGTCGGCGCCCGCCCACGCGGCCCGGCGGCTCGAAGAGCTCGCGCCGGTGATCGCCGATTGAAGCCGGTCCAGCTTCCGCCGATCGTTGAACACCGGATCTCCACCACCCGTCGCGCGCGGTACTACACCGCGGGCGGGGGCGAGAAGCTCACCGAAGCCTGGATCGTCCTGCACGGACTTGGCCAGTTGGCGTCGGTATTCATCGGCTACTTCAAGAGCATCGCGACACCGGCTCGCCTGATCGTCGCCCCCGAGGCGCTCAGCCGGCACTACATCCCACCAAGT
>CAMPKM010000425.1 GCA_946887155.1 uncultured Gemmatimonadota bacterium | reverse complement strand
AACGAGCGGAACTCGATGGAACCGCCCCGTGCCACGGAGAGGATCTCGCCGGTCCGCGCGTCGCGGATGAGGGCTGCCCGCGCCGACGCTCCGTTCCACGTCACGCGCACGCGTCCATTGGCGAGGCGTGTGACAAGAGGCGCTGCATCGGCGCCTGACGAGCGCAGCTCCACCTGACGGCCGCGAGCTGACAGTTGCAGGCGATCCAGGCTCGCGCTGCCTAACCGGGAGAGCGGGAGCACGAAGGCGAACGTCTCATCATCACCAGCGGGTGAATCCGCGACACGGTCGCCGGCGAAGCTGATCGAGAACAGCGACTCACCCGAGGCACCAAGGCCGGTCAACCGGTGCGGGCCGCTGCGCACGGGCAGCGACGCCGGAGCATCCACCTCGAAGCCGGGTTCGAGCACCACGCGCCCCTGCTCGATCCGCCCCCAGACGAGGAGGCCGCGCTCGCGGCGAGCGGATGTCACCGCGCCTGCCCTCACCGGGTAGGCCGTGCGGAAGTTCAGGATCGCTTCGTACGTGTAGTCGCTGATCCAGCTCGGGTCGCAGTAGGACATGAGGTCGCGCATCGCCGGCATCTTCAGCGCACCGGTCGCGACGTCGTAGCCGAAGGCGCCGATGGTCGCACCGGAGTACGGGAACTGGTTGTCGACGCCGGAAGGTCCACCGCAGGGAGCATGCAAGCGGCCGAAGTTGTGTCCCAGTTCGTGGGCCATCACTTCGTACGCACTGGGCTGGTGATCCCAACCGATGGCGGTCGGCGCGCCGATGTATCCAAGGCCGGCGACGCCTGACGTGTAACCAACCCTGACCACGCCGTAATACGCTCTCGACGATCCCTCGGCCACGCGAACCGCGTTCAACTCGCTGAGCAACGTCGTCCAGTTCGTGCCACCCGACTGTAGCTCGCCGCCGGTAAACAGGTACGGCTGGCGGATGTCGGCATCGACGGACGGGATGGGAAACATCCGCGTCGTCGGCGTAATGAAACTCGCCTTGTTCGATTCGCTCACCCGACCCGTATCACCGCGTGCGGCCTGTATGACGGGAACGAGCCGCACG
The DNA here is from genome assembly GCA_946887155.1 of uncultured Gemmatimonadota bacterium. The sequence continues at coordinate 2,306 of CAMPKM010000425.1, read as the reverse complement.
CCGAGCGGGGGCACGGTGCGAATGTCCAGCGCGACTGGCGACCCACCGGACGGCAACGAGTTGTCGGACTCGTTGGATTCCGCCACGGCGTTGGTGGGATCGACATCGACCAGCATCCGCAACCCGGGCTGCAACAGTTCCCCCGACACCGGTGCATTCCATGTCGAGCCGAGCTGCGATTCGTCGAGGCTCAACGGCACCGAAGCCGATGGCGGCGGAATAACGACCGTGCTCACGAGCGTGGCGCCGTTGTAGAACCGCGCGCGCACCGATGGAAGCGAGCTGTTGGCGGCGCTCGCGCGTACAAACACGCGGAGCAGGCCATCACGGCCGGCGACCAATGGCACGTCGCCGGCGAACGTCTGCACCGCCTGGGTGATGTACGCGCCATCGATGCAGAGATTGAGGCCGGCAGCGCCTGACGAGTAGGTCACGGTCGCGGTGGCCGCCTGTCCGGGTGGCACAGTGACCAGTTGGGTCGTTTGCACCGGTGCTACGACGTCGCAGGACATGTTGACCGGAGCGGCGCTGATCGTGTACGTGCCCGCCGGGATGCCGCTCAGGACCTTGCTGGCGGAAACGAGCGCGTTGTACCCAGCAGGCCCGGCGACGGTGACGGAGCCGGCCACTCCCTGGGGAAGGCCGAGCAACTGGACGTTGAGGGCGGTGCCGGCCGACGAATATGAGACATCCACAGCGACGGGTTGGGCCGACGGTGTGATGGTGACCTGCTTGCTGTTCGGGGTGGGGACGAAAACCGAACCCTGCGACACGTTCGACGCGGCGACGGTATACACACCGGGTGACAGGTTGCCGAGTACCGTCGACCACGACGTGACCGACTGGGAGTACTCGCCGGGCCCGGTGACGATCAGGATCGCATTCTCCCCTTCGGGGAGTCCGCTGACGTTGATAGCGATGGATCCCGTGGCGATCTGATAGGCGACCTGGACCTGCGTTGGTGCGGCCTTCGCCGATACCTGGATCAGTTGCGCGCTCTGGGTGGCGAAGTACGTGGCCGTCGACGTGGCGAGTTCGCGGGCGTCGACCAGGTACTGTCCGGGTTCGAGTCCTGAGAGGCTTACGCTTTCGGTAATCGTGCGACTGTAGCCATTTGGCCCGGTGAGTGTCACGGGTGCCTGAGTGTCGTCAGGCAAGCCGGCGAGCGTGACCGCGACTGAACCGGTAGCCAACGCGTAGACGACCCCCGACGCGGTGACCGCGTCGCCGTCCACGTCGATGGCCTGGCTCGGTGGTGCTCCGGCCCAGGCGGACCCTTCGTACCAGACCTCGTTGACGGTGATGACGTACGTGCCGCTTGTGAGCGCCGACAAGGTGGTGCCTGACGAGAGTGAGCGGGCAAATCCGTCGGGGCCATTGACGGTCACACTGGCGGTGGCGCCGGACGGAAGGCCGCTGATGGCGATCGCCAGCGACCCTTGCGGTTCAGGCGCGGCGGGATCGTCGCCTGACGAGCAGGCGGCGAGGGTCAGCATAACGAGTGCGGCGCAGACCGTCCTCGTGGCGTTCAGTCGAGCGATGAGTTTCGGCATCCGGCTTCGAGTGCGGCCCGCGTCTCTTTCCTGCTCCAGAGACGCGCTGCTGAGGATGCACGCAACTCCCTACGGCGCAAGAGTTTCGGCTAATCCGAATCATGTGCGTTGTTGCGGATGAGGCTGGTGATGGGGGACACGAAAGGGCACGGGGCGCGGGGCACGGGGCTTGGAACCCGAGGCTTTGTGCTTGTCCTCCGACTTTCCTCCCAACTCATCAACGGCTTCTAATACGCCAGCATCAATGGCACTTCCAGGAGTCGGCGCAGTGTCTGAAGGAACTTGGCTCCTGTCGCGCCGTCGATTACGCGGTGGTCGCAGCTCATCGTGACTCGCAGGCGGCGGCGGACGACGACGTTGCCGTCTTCGACGATCGGACGCTGCTCGATGCCGCCGATCGCGAGGATGCCGGCTTCGGGGGGATTGATGATGGCCGTGAAGTGGTCGATGCCGAACATACCGAGGTTGGAGACCGAGAACGTCGAACCCGTGTACTCCTCGGGCTTGAGCTTCCGCTCACGCGCGCGACCTGCCAGTTCGCGCGACTCGGTGCCGATCTCGCGAAGGCCCTTCTGGTCGGCGTCGAAGATTACCGGCGTGATGAGTCCGTCCTCGATAGCGACCGCCATGCCGAGGTGGACGCGATTGAAGTAGCGGATATGGTCTCCGAGCCAGTGGGCGTTGCACTCGGGGTGCTGTGAGAGAGCCGTCGCCACGGCCTTCATCACGATGTCGTTGAACGAGACCTTGTAC
>CAMPKM010000424.1 GCA_946887155.1 uncultured Gemmatimonadota bacterium | reverse complement strand
TGCAGCCCCGGATCGACCGCGACAAGCGCGGTCCAGACGCCATCGCCATCCGCATCCCGCAGCTCGCCCGTCGTCGGCTGCCACTGATTGAAATCTCCGGCGACCGCGACCGACTGCGCGTTCTCTGCAGCAAACACGAACTGCACGTATACGGTTGCACGCGGGTCCGCCGATTCGACACCGGCAACGCGCGTCGCGACGCTATTGCGCGGCGCAATGCCGGGGCGCGGCAGCACGACCGCAATGAGCAGGAGCATGGCGCCCGCAAACGCGACCGCCGGACGCATTGTGAAGCTCTGCGGCGTGACCACCCAGTCGAGCACCCGCTGCCACAGTGGCACCGCGCGCGGCGGCAATGCCAGCATCACCCGCGCCTCGAGATCCCCCGGCGCGCGCACCGACTGCAGCATCGACGTCGAGCTCTCGAACGCTTCCCATTCCGCCAGCTCCGCCGCGGCGACAGGGTCGAGCGCCGACCGCTCCAGCTCTCCATCCAGGTAACGATGCACATCAGGATGCATCAGAGCACCTCCTCCAACGTCTGTCGCAATGCTTCACGCGCGCGATGCACTCGCATCTTCAGCGCAGGTACCGACACATCCAGGATCTCCGCGATTTCTTCGTACGACCGGCCTTCCACATGCTTCAGCACGAACGCCTGCCGCATTGGCTCATTCAACTGCGCGAGCGCGCCATTCAACTCGCGTCGCAGCTCGGACCGCTCCAGGTCCGACGCCGGGTTCGCACTGCCCGCAGGGATGGCCGCGCCGGCATCGTCAAGTCGCACATCCCGCCGGCGCCGGCTCTTCAGATGATCCTTGCATCCGTTCGCGACAATGCGGTACACCCACGCACCAAAGCGCTCCGGCTCACGGCACCGCGCCATCTGCGCGTACGCCTTCACCAGCGACGCCTGCACGACATCCGCCGCCACATCCTCCTGCGACGTCATCGACAGCGCGTAGCGGTACAGACCGTCCTGGTACCGGCGCACCAGCACCCGGAACGCCTCGCGGTCCCCGCCCAGTACAAGCCGCACGATTTCCTCATCCCGCGGCTCGTCGACAAGTTTGCTCGGTGATGCCATCACACCCCTATGACGATCATGACCCCATTAAGTCACTAAACCGAACTGCCCCCGGAGCTGGCCCTGGAACTGGCCCGCCGTTGTAAGCCGTTACTGGCCCTGGAGCTGGCCCTGGAACTGGCCCTCCGTTGCAAGCCGTTACTGGCCCTGGAGCTGGCCCTGGAACCGGCCCTCCGTTGTGTCCTTTCCCTACCCCATAAACGCAAAAGGCGGCCCGAAAGCCGCCTCCCTTAGCCCTTGACCCGTAACCCGTACCCCAAACCCGAACCCAAACCGAATTTCCAGCCCCAGCCCCGGCCTTTATCTATTCAACCTCAACACCCACAACCCATTAATCATATCCGTCGCGTACACCAGCCCGCGGTGGAGCTGCGGCCCCCACATCATCACCGGATCCACGCACCCCGTGTTCGACCCCGGCAGCCCCGCTTCGGGGTGACAGGCAGCCTGAACACTCGCCGTAAGCCCGGACGTGGCGAAGGGCATGGCAACGGCATACTCGCGTCCCTGCAGGTGCAGCGCGCCGCGGAGTGTGCCGGTCACATCGATCGCGCGGAGGCCGCGGCTGTACCACGCCGCGTACAGGATGCCGGCCGACTCGTCCATCCAGAAGTTGTGCGGTGTGTCACCGTCGACGAAGAACTCCGCGACCTTCACCGGTTTCGTGAGATCGTGCACATCCACGACGTGCATCCGTCCCGGCGCCTTGAAATCCTCCTCGCCTACGAACACGTAGCCGGCTTCGGGCCAGTACCATGCGTTGTGGGTTTCGCCGTCGAGTGTCGCGATGCGCGAGACCTCCACCGGGTTGGCGGGCGATCCGCCCTTGATGCCATTGCCGACGTCCAGGATGATGAGCCCGGCATCCCAGTGCGACACGAACGCAAGCCCGTCGCGCACATAGATGTCGTGCACGAGCGAGGTACCGGAGTAGAAGTGCGAAACCTCGACCGGGTTGGCGCGATCGGTGACGTCGAGGATGTGCATCCCGAACGCCGTCGTGCCCGGGTCTTCGACAGCAAAGACGTAATCCCGCGCGTCGATCCGCTCGATCCACAGTGTATGCACACCATTTTCGAGGCCGCGGGTGTAGCGTGTGATGACGCGCGGATGGAAGGGGTCCGACGTATCCATCAGCGTGATGCCATTCTGCTTGTCGACGGACCCCTCGTGGGTCAGCGCTGCGAAGCTGCCGTCCGCGCTTATCATCAGGTCGTCCACGACAACAGCTACAACCACCACCGAATCGGTGAGGACCGGGTTGGCCGGATCGCGGATATCCCACGCGTACAGGCGGTCGCCGCATCCTGGCTGAACACCTTTCGCACTGCGGCACGACCACGTGCCGGTGTATGCGACATCGTCGAAAACCCAGAGGTCCGACGTGTAACGCGATGTTACCGGTCCCCGGCCGACGATCGAGAACGAACCGGTAAGTGCGCGCGGCACGACAGGAAGTGTGAGCGTATCGGTGAACGCACCGCTCCGCGCAATGATCCGCGCTGAATTACCGGCCCCATACGCGGTGACGAGGCCGTCATTGTCGATCGTCACTGCATTGTCGAGCGTGCTCCACACAATACCTGCGCGCAGCGTATCCACTACACCGTCGGAACGGAACATTCCGGCCTCGAGCTGGATCACATCGCCCTGCCGCACGGTTGCCGGGGCGAGGATGATCATTTCGAGAGTGTCGGGGAAATCGACGTTGACCGTCAGTGAGTCGAACTGGCCGCCGCCCGCAACGGCGATGATTGCCTCACCTTCGGCGCGTGCCGTGACCAGGCCGTCAACTACGCCGGCGACGGCATCGTTCGATGTTGCCCATTCGAGGATTGGTGAGTTGCCGAGCAGGCAGGGGTTCGGGATTACCGTGAGGCGCAGTGTATCGCCCTGCGCTTCGAGGAGGGGCATGCGCGCCGGCGCGGCAATCTGCAGCGGATTCTCGCACTCGACCACGGTTGGCGACTCGTTGCACGCGGCCGCGAGCAGTGCACCGCTGATGATCGAAGATTGGACGATGCGTCGCATGATACTGTCCGCTCGTGTTTGGCGGTCTGCACGCGCGCAGCGTGCTATTCTATGAAACGTCTGCCGCCGTCCGTTCCGGACCGGCCCGCCGTCCGCCCGAACGCCAGACCAGCACGGCCCACCCGATGATCGCGATCGCGGCAAAGCTGAACCACTGGATGGCTTAGCCCGGGGGGGGGCCCGGGGGGGGTCCGGCGGCGGGCGGCGGTTCTGTGTCATGGTGGGGCCCGGGGGTGAGGCGGGCACAGCGGAGGGGG
>CAMPKM010000423.1 GCA_946887155.1 uncultured Gemmatimonadota bacterium | reverse complement strand
GGGTCAGACCCGGGGTCAGACCCCGGGTCTGACCCCGGGTCTGACCCCGAACTCTGAACTCCCTGTATATTGACAGGCGTCGATATACCTGCTAGGCTCCGGTCGTGGCCAGAACTCTTGAAGTATTCGACCGCCAGCTGGGTGACCGGTGCTGCGACGTCCAGGCGCGGCCCAGCCGTCCCTACACCGAGGCCGCGGCGATCGCGACGGACCTCGAGCATCTCGCGCATCCGGTACGGCTCCAGCTGCTGGACGTGCTCGCGCGCAACGAAGGCAGGGTGTGCGTGTGCGACCTCGAGGCTTCTGTCCCGGTCAAGCAGCCCACCGTCTCGCATCACTTGCGCATCCTGCGCGAAGCGGGGCTGATCGAAAGTGAGAAGGTGGGACAGTGGGTCTACTATCGCATTCGGCGCGACGAGGCACGCGCGCTGAAGGAACGCGTGCAACAGATGTTGCGCGCCTTTGCCTGACGAGGGTCTCCAATGCCACCAGCATCCATAACCGCACCTCCCCAACCTCGCCCGGCAGCACGCGAGGCACGGCTCGAGCAGTTGGCTCGCGCCATGGCGCCGACGATCTATTGCCCCTCGGCCGATGTCGCCCGCTGCCATCGCGATCATCAGCCTGGAGGACCGCAGCGATGAGTGGCACCTATACGATCAGGCCTGCCGCCATCGCCGACCTCTCCGCGGTCGAAACGGCGCTTCGCGATTCGGAGCTTCCGCTCGACGGCCTTCGAGACCAATTCGGTGATGGCTACGCTGTTGCGGAAGCGAACGGCCAACTCATCGGTGTCGAGGGAATCGAAGTCCATGGCGGCGACGGCCTGCTCCGTTCGGCGGCCGTGGTGTCGACCTGGCGGGGGAAGGGTGTCGGCGACGCCCTGACCCGCGATCGAATCGACTGGGCGCGCCGGCGCGGGTTGCAGTCGCTCTACCTGCTCACCACCACCGCAGGCGAGTACTTCCCGCGGTTCGGTTTCTCGATCGTTGATCGCGAATCGGCGCCCGAACCGGTGCGTCAATCCCGGGAATTCAGTGAAGCCTGTCCGTCTACCGCGCTGTTCATGGCGCTTCCACTCGGGGAATCACACACATGAGCGCGAGCAACTGCTGCGGTCCGGACTGTTGCGGTGACGAACCCGTCGCCATCACGGTATCGACCATGACCGAAGAAGTGTCGGTGATGCTTGGCGCACAGGAATCGTTGCGCGCCGAAGTACGGGCGAAGTACGGGGCGGCGGCGCAGCGCGCTGCTGAAGGCCAGCAGGCGACGTGCGCCTGCGGAACGGCGTGTGACGCCAAGGGCGCCGAATGGGATCCGATCACGTCCAACCTGTACGAGGCGGCCGAAACCGACGGCATACCGGCCGAGGCACTGCTCGCCTCGTTAGGCTGCGGCAACCCCACGGCGCTGGCGTCGCTTGCCCCAGGTGAAACGGTCCTCGACCTCGGCTCCGGCGGCGGCATCGATGTGCTCCTGTCGGCCCAGCGGGTTGGACCAACGGGGAAGGCATACGGCCTCGACATGACGGACGAGATGCTCGCGCTCTCGCGGGAAAACCGGCGGAAGTCCGGACTCCAGAACGTGGAATTCCTCCGCGGCGAGATCGAGAACATTCCGCTGCCGTCGGAAACGGTCGACGTCGTGATCTCGAATTGCGTCATCAACCTCTCGGCCGACAAGCCGCGCGTCATCCGCGAGGCGCATCGGGTGCTGAATCCCGGCGGCCGGTTTGCCGTTTCTGACGTGGTGCTTCGCGGCGACCTGCCCGAGGCGGTGCAGCGGAGCATGGGCCTGTGGACGGGCTGCGTCTCGGGCGCACTTCGCGACGACGAGTACCGCCGCCTGCTGCTGGCGGCCGGCTTCACCGATGTCTCGATTGAGCCAACGCGTATCTACAGTACCGAGGACGTGAAGGCGCTCCTCGACTCCGCGGGGCTGACCGATGACCGGCTCGTGGAGGCGGTGGAGGGAAAGATCATGAGCGCTTTTGTTCGAGCGACCAAGGCGCCGGCGGGCGCCTGACCCGATGTCGGCGGCTCGCATGCGCAGGCGAGATCCGTTGACGCACCGCGCGCGCCCGCTCGGCGCGCGCAACCATCCATCACTGGAGAAGACAATGAACACCGACTTCTGTACCCCGTGCACCGGGGATGACTGTCCGTGTGAAACTGGTTGCTGCTAGCAGCGAACTCCTTCACACACCGGGCCCCGGCCGCTGGATGGCCGGGGCCTTTGGCATGCTGCATACGGAGGGGAGGCTTCGTTCGATCCTGCGACTCAGCGGGCGACAATCAGACGTCGTGGCGCCATCTTTCACGCGATGCGAGTTCTCCTGCAGCGCGTGTCGAGCGGCGAAGTCAGGATTCGTGAGAATGGCGGCGTTCGAGTCTCCGGCCGGATAGGACGGGGATTCGTACTGCTGGTCGGGTTCACCGCGACCGACGACGAAACCAGGGTCGCCTGGATGGCTGACAAGATTGCCGGACTGCGCGTGTTCTCCGACGCAGACGACAAGATGAACCTCGCGTTAGGCGACGTCGGCGGCGCCGTCCTGGTCGTGTCGCAGTTCACGCTCTACGGCGACGTGCAGAAGGGCAGGCGGCCGAGCTTCATCGACGCCGCCCGGCCTGAACAGGCGATTCCACTCTACGAAAACTTCAAGGCACGCCTGCGCGACCTCGGGCTGCGCGTCGAAGCAGGTGAATTCGGTGCCATGATGGACGTCGAGCTGGTCAACGATGGTCCCGTAACGCTCTGGCTCGAGCGATGAGTGAACCGCTTCGCGTCATTCTCGCCTCCCAGTCCCCGCGCCGCCGCGACCTGCTGAACCTCATCGGCATCGAGCACGAGATCCTGCCGGCGAACATCGACGAAAGCCTCCTGCCTGACGAGTCGCCCGTCGCGCATGCCGAGCGGCTGGCGCGAACCAAGGCGCAAGCCATCGCCGTTCGAGAGCCGGCGGCGGTCGTAATCGGATCGGACACGATCGTCGTGCTCGATGGAGAAATTCTTGGCAAGCCGGCGGACGGGGGCGAGGCGGCGCGCACCCTGGCGCGTCTTTCGGGCCGCACGCACACGGTATTCACCGCCGTTGCCGTGAGCCTCCGCGGTCGCATGGTCTCCGGCGTCGAATCGGTCGAGGTCACGTTCCGGTCGTTGACCGCGGAACAGATCGAAGCCTACATCGCGACCGCCGAGCCGATGGACAAGGCGGGTGCCTACGGCATCCAGGGATTCGGCGCCGTAATCGTCGAACGCGTCAATGGCGACTACTTTGCCGTCATGGGACTCGCGTTAGGCAGGCTGGTGGGACTGCTCGACGAGCTGGGTGTGCGGTATCGGTTTGGTGGACCAGTGACGGGGTAGGGG
>CAMPKM010000422.1 GCA_946887155.1 uncultured Gemmatimonadota bacterium | reverse complement strand
GGCAATATCAGCGTCCCGCGGGCCCTTCGACCGGACCGCCTCGAACGCGTACGGCGTCAGCAATTCCGCGCCGCGCATGGCGGCGTACATGCCCTCGCCGGTGAACGGGTCGAAAAAGTCGGCCGCATCGCCTACGAGCGCGACACCGGGCGACCATGCGGTGCGGGCGTGCCAGTTGAATGGGCCGACGGCGCGCGTTGGCGTTGCGCGTTCGGCGTTGGCCAGTCGCGCGGCGACGCGTGGCGTTGCTCGAAGCAACTGGTCCATGATGGCGTCGCGGTCGTTCCCGATCTCGCGGCTCCGCCGGGTCGGGATGACTACCGCGACGTTGGTCAGTCCATCACCGACTGGCGCAAAACCGGTGTAACCACCGTCGAAAACGTGCATGTCGCCGACATCGGCGTCGTGCTGAACGCCACGAAAGTGGCAGACGAGTGCGAGCCGCCGCGGCCAGCGTCCGTGCGCACCGAGTTCGGTGCGCCTGGCGACAACCGACCGCAGGCCATCTGCCCCGATCACCAGACGGGCGCGCAGGGTGACCGGTTCACCGCTCACGCGGACCACCACGCCGTTCACACGCCCGTCGTCGCCACGGGAGACATCGCGCACGTCGGTGCCTTCCCGTATGCGCGCGCCAGCCTGCTCGGCGCGCGCCAGGAGAAGCGCGTCGAGGAGGGGCCGCCTGACGGCAATACCGTAGTCGCGGAAGGGCGTGAAGCCGGTCGGCGCTCCGAATGAACCGGTGAACGACGTGCCATCAGGTGAGTGCACACGCATGCCAATGAGGCGCGCGCACGGTCCCTGTTCCAGCGCGTCGAGCGCACCCATTTCCTGTAGCAGGCGACCGGCCTGGGGGCTCAGGTACTCGGAGCAGGGCTTGTCGCGCGGGAACGTCGCACGGTCGAGGACCAGCACGTCACATCCGGCTCGCGCCAGGAAAAACGCGGCGGCCGCTCCCGCGGGTCCGCCACCGACCACGATGACGTCGGCGTCGTTAGGCGCTGTCATGAGACGCGTTCATACTCCTGGCCGGCGAGAAAGAGCGTCGAGTCCTGGACGAAGACGTCGAGCGTGATCGTTCCCGGACTGGGTGCGGTAAAGTCGATGATGAGGCTCGTGCCCTCGATACGCCAAAGGGCCGAGGTCAGGATCGTATCGGCGGCGCCAAGGGTCTCGTTGGTCGTGACCACACTTCGCTCGGCGCTGCCATCGTTGTCGAAGCTCCAGGTGGTCTCCGACGAATGCAGAAAGCCGAAGTCGTCGAAGAAGACCAGCGTGCGACGCCAGGTTCCTTCGATCGTGGTCGTAACCGGACCGCCGCTTCCACCTTCGATGCCACCGACTGGACGGCGACCGACGGGTTCGAATGGCTGGCGGTCGCAGGCCGCGATCAGCGTGACCGACGCGACAAGCAGGGAAAGGCGGATTGCAGAGGTCAGGTGAGTGCCCATGAGACGGCCGCTCCGGCGAGAGTGCTCGTGAAGTTCACCAGGTCATTGGTCCATCCACGAATGCCACCCCGATGCGTGGTTGGAGTGCCGCAGGTGTGGATGCGCCGCTCTGTCAGCCGGTCGCAGACGCTGCACCACCGACGTTCCTGTACCGTCGCACCAAGCAGTGAATCCACGAGCGAACCAACGACCCCGGCGGAGACGATGACCGGAAGAGGCGTCTCCCAATCCATCATCCCGGCCGCCACAGCCGCAAGGAGTGCGCCGATGATGCCTGCGGACGTGCCCGCCAGCGTTATGCCTCCCGAGGTTCCAGGCGGGACAGCACGGCCACTCATGATGAATCGCGGCGTCCCTCCGGCGATCGTCCCGACCTCAGTGCTCCATGTGTCCGCCATGGCTGTTGCAATCGCGCCGATGCCTATGGCCTGCCACAACGGGTCGTTTCCTGAACTCGACAGTGCTGCGGCGATCGCGAACACCGCGCCATTCGCGAGTACTTGCCAGGCATCACGCCGCGCGCCCTTTTCAAGGAGTGAAGCAGTCAAGGCGTCACGTTCGCGCGCGCGCCATAACGACAACGCGTTCGACGTCACGAAGAAGAGCAGCAACAGGATGATCCACGACGGACCGGCGACGAAGGTTGCCGCGCCGACCAGCGTGGCCGCCATCGCCCCACCCACGGTGAGCAGCCGCGCGAAATACGCGACCAGGGCGACAGCGGCGGCGACGAGAAGTGCGAGTGCTGGAATTATCGAGTCGTTAAGGTTAATAGCGGATGCGAGGTTGTTCGTCGTGGGCGCGAGCGGAATCGACGCGGCAGGTCAACGGCTGGAGAATCGAGTCGCCGCGAATATTCGCGAATCGACGCGTCATTACATCCAAGCTGTGTTACAGCACGCACGCGTGGGAGGCTTCGAGAAGACAAACCGCCAAGGACGCCACGTGACGCCGAGGTCACGCCATTAAGGTCTCGACTCGCTTTCCCGGATCGCGCAACCTTGGCGCTCTCGGCGTCCTTGGCGGTGAAAGCTTCCACTACCAGTTGTTCTTCTTGAAACGCTCCAAGGCGCCAGTTACCGTTGAAAGCACGAGCTCGCCTTTGAGAATCCATGTCCCCGACTGTCGACGCACTCCTTCCACTTTCCTTTCTCGAAGCCGTCAGGACCGTCGACGCGCCGGACGAGGACCCCGCCGAACTTGTCAGCGATCTTCGCAACAAGCGGCTGGGGCTGAGCGATACCGTCTATAACCAGATCAAGCGCTTCACCGACGCCGTCAAGCGTCGGCAACGCACGTCGCACGACGAGGCCGTTGGACTGGCCACGCTGATCGGCCGGCGCCCCGATGCCGAAGCCGTTTTCCGCGCTGCCGGTCGCTATCTCGCCGCCGAAGCCTATCAGAGCATCAGTCCTGTAACCCGACGAATGCTTCTGATCCTGCCATCGCTGATCACGCGCCCGATTGCGTTGCGGCACTGCCGCCGCCTGGCGTCGCGCTATTTCAATGGGCGGGTGACGCGCATCGGATCGTCGATCTATCTCGAGGTGGCGCGATCCGTGACGGTGACCTCCGCGCCGCGCTCGATCGGGTGCACCTACTACGAGGCCGGGCTCAAGGAACTGCTGCGACTGATGGTGAACAGCGTCGGCGGTGTGGAGCACGTGCGGTGCAACGCTCGCGGCGAGGGGAACTGCAGTTGGCGAGCGGAGTGGCGTCCGACGAAGGCTGAATGACGGCCCAGCGCCTCTCGCCCGACACGCTCGGCGACTACCAGGCAGCGCTCAAATCGGCCGGCGTCGACGGCTGGCTGTTCTACGATTTTCGCGGGAGCGACATTCTGATACCGCGGATATTGAAGACGGAGCGTCTTGGCGGTTCGCGGCGGTGGTTTTATTTTGTTCCGCGGGACGGCGAGCCGGTGAAGGTCG
>CAMPKM010000421.1 GCA_946887155.1 uncultured Gemmatimonadota bacterium | reverse complement strand
GCCCACGCCCGACGCCATCGGAGAAGGACTACCGCAAGCAGTCCAGCAAGCTCTGGCCCGGACGCGTTAGGTCACGTCTCACGTCTCACGTCTCACGTCTCACGTCTCACGAGATCCATCGTTCAAGATTCTCAGAGACAAATTCGTCGTCCCTGAGTTGCGGATACGCTCGGCTAACGCGATCGATCTCACGCGACTGGCCCGGAGACAGTTGTTCGTGCGGGTCCAGGCACCACGTCCCTCGCAAGAGCCCCTGCCGCCGGAGCACTTCGTGTATTCCCGGTATGCAGCCGGCGAACCGGTTGGGCGCGTCGAAGATTGCACTGTTGGCGTCGGTGAGCGCCGCGGCATCGGTCGCCAGGCCGGGTGAGACGCCCTTCGAGTCCTTCGACCGGTCGAGCAAGTCGACTGCGCGCCGCGTCCAGACCGCCCATTGTCCGAGTAGCCCCCCCACCATGCGACGCGTGACCGGTTGGCCGTCCACCGCCGCGGGAAAAGGCGTCACGAGATCACCAATGATGTTGTCGTCGTTCCCCGTGTAGAGGGCGATATCGGTTCGACCCGAATCAGCCACGGCGCGGACCACCTCGAGCGTTGCATAACGATCGAACGGCGCAATCTTGATCGCGACGACGTTCGGGATGTCGGCGAACGCCCGCCAGAACCGCCAGTCCAGCGACCGGCCGCCCACGGCCGGCTGCAGGTAGAAGCCGAACACCGGGATGATGTCCGCCACCCGGCGGCAATGCGCAATCAGCTGGGCATTCGTGGCATCCCGCAGCGCGCCGAGGCTCAACAGCGCGGCATCGTAGCCAAGTGAACGCGCCAGCTCCGCTTCGGCCACCGCCTGACGAGTGTCGCCAATGACTCCGGCAACCAGCGCGACCTGACGGCGGTCGCGCCACGACCGTGTCTCCGATGCGGCCAGCTCCAGGACCGGTTGCAACAACCCATGACGGGGCTCGCGGATGGCGAACTGCGTCGTATGGACGCCGACCGCCAGGCCGCCGGCGCCAGCGTCGATGTAGTAGCGGGTCAGCGCTGCCTGACGACGCTCATCCAGCCGGCGTCGTGCGGTCAGCGCCAGCGGATGTGCCGGGATCACCCACCCGCGGAGCAGGTGTGTGCGGATGTTCAGAAGCTGCCCTCACGCTGCTCGAACTGCGTCGGCTTGCCCAGCGTGACTCCACCCTGCATGAGCCAATCGGCAACCCAGCTCGTCAACTGCGACGCCGACACGGACGGCGGTCCCCACAGCGACCGGGCGCGCGAGGTGTTGCTCAACAACGCATCCGTCTCCTCCTGCCCCACGAATACGGGTTCCTGACCCATGCGCCGGCCGAATTCCAGTGCGACGTCGCGAATCCGCAGCACTTCGGGTCCGGCGACGTTGACCACAAACGGTGGAACCTCTGCGCACGCGAGTGACTGGATGACCTGCGCCGCCGCATCGCCCTGCCAGATCACGTTCACGAATCCCATCGTCAGGTCGATCGGTGTCCTCGACGCGACCTTGAGCGCCAGGTCCACCAGCACGCCGTAGCGAAGGTCGACGGCGTAGTTGAGCCTGACGATGGAAACCGGAGTGCCGCGCGCGCGAGAGGCGTGCTCCAGCACCCGTTCCCGGCCGAGGCACGACCAGGCGTATTCGCCGATCGGACCGGGTGCGTCGTCCTCGCGAGACCCCTCGTACGCCACCCGCGTCATCGGGTAGACGTTGCCCGTGGAAAGCGCGACGATGCGCGAGCCGCGGAAGCGGTCGGCCACCAGCGCCGGGACCACCGTATTGGTGACCCAGGTGGTCGATGGCAGGGACCGCGTCCCGAACTTCTGGCCCGCCAGGAAGATGACGTTAGGCATTTCGGGGAGAGACGCCAGCGATGCCCAGTCGGTGAGGTCGGCGCGGACCACCTCGATGCCGGCGTCGCTCAGCTGCTCAGCCAGCGGACCGGACCCGAACCGCGATACCGCCAGCACGCGCCGGCCGGAGCCAGCCAGGCCGACGGCCCGCCGCACCATTCTGGCGACAGTAGGCCCCATCTTTCCGCCCGCGCCGAGTATGGCGACGTCGCCGGGGCAATCGATCAGTGCCTGAACGACGGCGTCGCTCGGTCGGGACAGCGCGTGGTCCAGCTCCTCTTCGGTCCTCGGCGCCGGTTCGCCGAATGGCGGGGCGGTCACGCTGGCTGGGACGGAGGGGGATCGAGGGCGGGCGCACATTCGTCGCCGACGAAGCCCACGGTCCGGTGGCTCTTGTCGCAGAAGGGCTTGGTCGAAGAAGCGCCGCAGCGGCAGAGCACGATGGATCGACCGGCCTCTGGGACCAGCGTCTTCCCTTCGGCGTCGAGGATCGTGACCTGACCCGCATCTTCGAGCGCGATCATGTAGGGACCGTTGCGCTTGACCCGGATCGTGATAGCCACGGGGACTCCTATGGAGAAGGCGACCCTAGAGTAGGGAACGTGCAGTCCGATCTCAACGAGATTTTGGTTGACGCGCCGTACTTGACGGCCGACTGAATTAATCGTTCAATTAAGACGCATGGACACTTTACAGGCCAGCTCTGAAAAAATACTGGATGCCGCCGAACGCCTCTTCGCAAAGCATGGATTTGTGGCCACCACAATAAAGATGATAGCGGCAGAATCAGGACAAAACTCCGCACTAATCTACTATTATTACGACAGCAAGGCGACGTTATACGGACATGTCCTCGACAGGCTTATAGCGCGAATTTCGTCCGAGGCCGTTTCGCGGATTGGACCTGATTCGACCCCGGAATCGGTGGTCTCCGCGGTGGTCGAAAGTCAGGTAGCGGTGCTCGTGGCCAATCCACACCTGCCAGTCCTGCTCGCTCGCGAGCTCATCGACTGGAAAGCAGCGCATGCCGAACCAGCAATTCGGTCGCTCTCGACGGGATTGTTCGAGCGACTGCGCCTCGCCGTCGACGCGGGGCAGGCGACCGGCGTCTTCGATCGGCGCATCAATTCTCGTTTTGCAGCAATCTCCATCGTTGCGCAGGTCGGTTACCTGGTGCTGGCGAGTCCGATCGCTGGAATTCTGCTGGGCCGAGGGACCGACGGTCCAACCTCGGACGACATCGTGGCCTTCGGCAAGCACGCGGCGGCATTCGCACTCGCGGCCCTTCGAAACCCATCCGGCGCGAGCAATCAGCGCGGCTCATTCTCCCTGGAGAATTCCGTTACATGACGCGACGCCTGGCGCTGGTGTCATTGCTCGCCGTGATGGCCTGTCGCGAAGCCGAGGACAACGTCGCGAGCGGGACCATCGAGTTCACGCAGACCGACGTGGCGGGCACGGTGCCGGCGCGCGTCGAGCGCATCCTCGTGGAGGAGGGCGCCACCGTCAGGGCCGGCGACACGCTGGTGATC
>CAMPKM010000420.1 GCA_946887155.1 uncultured Gemmatimonadota bacterium | reverse complement strand
GGCCAAGGCCGCGGATCGCTGTGATCATGAGATACCCATGCGGCAGTAAAGCACGTTAGGCACTGCGTTTCCGGCGTTTTGGCGGCGATTCTCTGATCAGCTTCCTGAGGGCACCATTGGCGGCCGCTGAGGACGAGTAGACCGCTGCCACATCGGGCGCCAAAGTCACCACGACGCCTCCGTGAGGATAGCGTCCGGCGTATTTCCCGCGGACACCACCTTTGAAGTCATACTCGGCGCGCAAAGTATCACGCGGTTTGCTTGGTCGGCGCCTCTTGGGCGCACTACGCTTCTTCTTCGTAGGCATGGCGTTCCCGGCGCGTCGCCGGGCGGGCACTGATTATTCGAATCTCGTCACCATGTTCCGCGTGCGCAACCACAAGAAGCCGCCCGCGGCTGGATCGACCGACCAGGACGAAGCGCGATTCGTCGTGTGAGTGGCCTGGATCAGGAGCGGTGATCGAGAGCACGTCCCCAAACGCCGATCGGGCTTCGGTAAACGATACCCCATGCTTTCGCTCGTTCGCAGCGCTCTTGCGCGGATCCCACGTGAACCCGAGCTCCATTCCTTCAGAATATGCGCAGGATCTTGTTGAACGTGCCTAACAACGCAGAAGACAAACCGCCAAGAGCGTCGAGTGACGCCGAGGTCAACGCCATCAGGTCTCGTTTCGCATTCTCGGGCGGCGAGGTCAATGCAGATTGTTCACCAACAGTCGGATGCCAAGCGGAGCTCGGCGGAGAAGGCTGGGGCCAACGCCGAGTACACACATATCGCGGCTCAATGATCGATTTGCTGACGGCCTCGGTGTCCATGCCTCCTCGACAAGTCTTCAGCGTCACCCTCGACGTCACCTGACATAGCGCAACTTGGCGTTCTCGGCGTCCTTGGCGGTGAAATGCATCAGGCAGTAATTACGCAACCCATTCTAGAACGCTTGAACGAACCCGCTGGCGGAAGGGCGAATTGTGCCCGAATTGCAATTCTCCCTATCAAACAGCGAGGAGCCCCCGATTCCCGATTCCCGATTCCCGATTACGAGTATCTCCCGCAGCCGCAGTTCGCCGGCCCGCAACCCGGACCGGCTTCTGGCAGCGAATACTCCGACTTCGTCATCAAGCCGATGCCGCCTGAAATCACGCGCCGCACTGGCGCTCCGGTGGATGGGTGGACGCTCAGCGGCGGCTCCGAGAAACTCTGCCTGACCTCGAACCGGTCGATGGACTCGTCAGGCGAACCGGGAACTGTTTCGTACAGGTACGTAGGCATTTCTCGAATCCTCTGTCTTCACGCTGACACGATTGGTCCAACTACTTCGTCCATATCAGAATAACGCCGCACGTGCCGTTGAGGGATTGGTACTGAGGCGGCGCGCCCATGCCTTGTCACGTTCCAGGTGTCACTCGACTGATTGTTTTTTCCGGAAGGCGAAGTACACCGCCACGCCGGCCAGCAGGAGTCCCGTACCGAATAGCGACGTGCGAGGAGCGGCGACGTACGCGCTCACGATTCCGATCGCGGCGGCAAGAACGAAGAGTCCGGGGAGCACCGGATAACCAAGCGCACGGTAGGGACGCGCTGCATCAGGCTTCTTCTTCCGCAGCACAAAGACGCTCGCGCCGCCAAGGCCGAAGAAGATCCAGTCTGCAAATACAACTCCCGACAAGAGCGCGCCCAGGTCACCGCGCGTGCCGATGAGCAGCACCAGCGACCACACGACCATGATCCCGATAGCGATGTGCGGTGTGCCGAAGCGCGGATGAACCTTCCCCGCGGCAGCGAGGAACGCACCATCCCTGGCCATGGCGAACGGGATCCGCGAGTTGCCTAACAACACCACGTTCACGAAGCCAAGGATCGACAGCATGGCGCCGATCGTGATCAGGTTGCCGCCCGTCGAGCCGACCAGCCGGCTGGCGGTGTCCGCGGCCACGGCGGCGCTGGCGGCGAGACCGTCGCGCCCGAGCACGTGGACATAGACGGCGTTCGCGCCGAGGTAGATCGCGATCACGATCAGGATACCGCACGTCAGGGCCCGGGGAATCGTCCATTCCGGGCGCCTGATCTCACCGGCGACCATGTTGAGCTGCTGCCAGCCGCCGATGGTGAAGAGGACAGCCACGAACGCAGCCGCGAAACCCGCGAACAACGAATCACGCGGCGGCGGAGCGTTAGTCAATGGCACCGGATCGCCGACCGACGTCCAGAGCACGAACCCCGCCACGATCAGCGAAGCTAACGCGACGATCTTGGCCACGGTCAGGATGTTCTGGACGACCGCGCCGGGCTTGAGCCCCACATAATTCGTCGCGCCCAGCACCACGATGGTCAGCGCCGCCATGCCCAACCGGCCGCCCACCGGCGCCAGGTCCACGTACCGCTCGACGTAGCCGGAGAATCCCATCGCCACCGCGGCCAGGGCGCCGGTCGCGATCAGGAGCAACGTCATCCAACCACACAAAAAAGCAGCGAGCGGCCCGAATGCTTCGCGAATGTACACGTACCCACCACCCGCGTCAGGCATCATCGCGCCGAGTTCGGCGTAGGCCAATGCGCCCGCGAGTGCCACCAGGCCACCGATCGCCCACACCGCGAGAATCCAGCCGCCGCTCGGCAACGCGCGCGCCACCTCGGCCGGCGTAAAGAAAATTCCGCTGCCAATGATGCCGCCGACGACCATCAATGTGCTCGAGGCGAGGCCGAGGTCTCGGCGCAGGGAGCCGGGAATCGGGAATGGGGAATCGGGAATCGGGCTCGGATTCGTGATCGCGCACCCCCTTCGGTTTCTGGACTTTGGACTGTCGTGCGGCTGCGCGATGAGACGAGCTCAGACGATCATCATGTCCCGCTGATATTCTCCTGGCGTCACAATCAGCTCACCATCCTGAAAGCAGCAATTCACTTCGCTGCGCACGCCGATCTCGGCGGGAATGTAGATCCCTGGCTCCACCGAGAAGCCGATGCCGTGAAAGATCAGGCGCTCTTCGCGCGTCTCGAGGTTGTCGAGGTTCGGGCCGGAACCATGCAGGTCGCGGGCGTCGATCGAGTGACCGGTGCGGTGCGTGAAGTACTCACCGAATCCCCGGCCTTTGATCACCGCCCGGGCTGCGTCATCGATGTCCGCGCCACGCACCGGAGTCCGCGCTGTGGCCTTCTCGCGCAAGAGCGTCAACGCCGCATCACGCGCGTCACGGACGGCCTCCCAGATCGACTGCGCCCTGGCTGATGGTTCCCCGAGTGAGGCCATCCATGTCTGGTCGGCGTAGACGCCGCCAGGTTCGGTCGCCCAGAGGTCGATCAGCAGCGTCGCGCCGGTCACCACGGGTACGGGGGTCGCCGCCGATGGTTCATAATGCGGGTTCGCCGCGTTAGGTCCCCATGAAACGTTAGGCGGATGACTGAACTCC
>CAMPKM010000419.1 GCA_946887155.1 uncultured Gemmatimonadota bacterium | reverse complement strand
AGGGCCACGATCGCCACGTCGCGGTCGGTGGAGCCCAGGAGGCGCACCAGCTCGGATGTGTTGGCGGCCGCCAACCGGTCCGCGGCCGCCTCCAGCAGGGTCCGCACACTGGGCGTGCCGAGCCGGCCCAGCCAGCCGAAGATCGTGCCTAACGCGCTGACGCGAAGCTGCTCGAACAGCTCGTTGAGGTCAGCCTGCGGCGGCAGGTCCGAGCGCTCGTCGAGCGACTGCAGGAGCTGGCCGACTGCCTGCGGCTCGCTCATGCGATTCGGAAGCGAGAGGAGCAGTTCGCGCTGCGGTGGCGTGATATCGCGGGCCCGGGCGGCAGCGATGTTTGCCTCGCGCAGCAGCGCCGCGACCGCGCGAAGCTGCCCGGCGGTGAGGAGGTTGACCAGCATGCCATCGAGGATCTGGCAGACCTCGTCGCGGATGGCCGGATCGGTCTGCTGCTCGAAGACGTCGAGCAGGATCGAGACCACGTTCTGCCGCAGGTCCGTCGCGTAGTGCTCGCCGATGGTGCGCTGCAGGTACTGGACCTCGTTTTCGTCGAGGAAGTAGAGAGTGGAATCGAAGTCATCCATGCTCACCACGCCGGCGGGCAGGAGCTTTTCCGCCGGCGCTTCGCGGACCGCCGCCGGATCGACCAGCTTCGTTCGCGTCTCGTCAGCCGGATCGATCGGGACCGCCGTGTCGAAACTGACGTCGACATAACGATACCGGACGTGTGAGAACTCGAGCTCCCAGAGCAGCGTGAGCAGGTCGTCGTCGCTGCCTCCCTTCCGCACCTGGGCAATGACCTGCACGAGGTCCACGATCTCGCGGGACTCGACGCCGCGAGCGAGTGTCAGCTCCCGCAGGCCATCCTTGTAGAGGATCCACGGCAGCGCGTCGGCCGTCTTTTCCGCCTCGGTGACGACGGCGTGACCATCCCACGTGACCTGCGTGTCCGTGATCCCGAAGACCAGTTCGTCCGTCTGCGCCCAGATGGATGCGAACGATCCCTTGAGCAGGTCGAGCGCCTTCTGGTACGTCGGGTTGTTCTCGAGGTAGAGCAGCCTGGCGCGGATGGCGCGCGACAACAGCCGCAACATCTCTTCGACCGGCGCGATGTTACGCGGCGGCTCCGCCCGAATGGTGTCACCCGGCGTCGGGGTCGCGTGCGATGTCACGACGGCAAGATATTGGATTCGATCAGTTGCGCCACGTCCTTGTCCCCGCGTCCGCTGACGCAGACGATGATGTTCTCGTCAGGCGTCCAGCGTCCTTGCATCGCATCGATCCACGCGATCGCATGCGCGGTCTCCAGCGCCGGTATGATCCCCTCGAGGCGGCTGAGGAGCGCGACTCCCGCCACCGCATCGGTGTCGTTGACCGACACGTACTCCGCCCGTCCACTGTCCTTCCACCAGGCGTGTTCAGGGCCAACGCCCGGGTAATCGAGCCCCGCCGAAATGCTGTGCGCGGGATGCACCTGCCCATGTTCGTCCTGCAACAGGTAACTCAACGAGCCATGCAGCACCCCGGGCCGTCCGCGGGACAACGACGCCGAATGATGTCCGGTGTCGAGGCCGTGGCCGGCCGCCTCTACTCCGACGAGTTCGACGCCGGGATCGTCAACAAAGCCGGCGAAAATGCCCGCCGCGTTCGAACCACCGCCGACGCAGGCGATGACGGTGCGCGGCAGCGAATTTGTTACCTCGAGCAATTGGGCTCGTGCTTCACGTCCGATGACCGCCTGGAAATCACGCACCATGCGCGGGTACGGGGCCGGGCCGACCACCGAGCCGATGATGTAGTGCGTATGCCTGACGTTGGTGACCCAGTCTCGGATCGCCTCGGTCGTGGCGTCCTTGAGCGTCCGCGTCCCTGACGTGACCGGAACGACCGTGGCGCCCAGGAGGCGCATGCGGAACACGTTCAGCGCCTGACGACGCATGTCCTCCTCGCCCATGTAGACCACGCACTCGAGGCCATACCGAGCACAGACCGTGGCCGTGGCGACGCCGTGCTGGCCGGCGCCCGTTTCCGCGATGATGCGGGTCTTTCCCATGCGCCGGGCGAGGAGCACCTGGCCGACCGTGTTGTTGATCTTGTGGGCGCCCGTGTGGTTCAGGTCCTCGCGCTTGAGCCACACGCGCGTGCCGATTCGTTCACTGAACCGGGGCGCCGTCGTGAGCGGCGACGGCCGTCCGACATAATCGCGCAGCATCGCGTCCAGTTCACCAGTGAACGCCGGATCGGACAGCGCGGCGTCGAGCGCCAGCTGGAGCTCCTCGAGCGCCGGCATGAGGGTCTCGGGTACGTACTGCCCACCATAGGCGCCAAATCGCGTCGCCGTCATGATGCTGGCGATGTCGTGGCTTGACGGACGGCGTTCATGAAAGCGGCCATTCGCGAATGATCCTTGATCCCGGGCTGTGATTCCACGCCTGACGATACATCAACGACGTCGGGGACGAGGAGGTCGATCGCGTTCCGCACGTTTTCCGGTCGAAGTCCGCCGGCGAGGATGATCCGGGTCGTCGCCCGGAGTGCGCGGACGTCCTTGGCGACCAGGTCCCAGTCAAACGTGACGCCCGTCCCTCCAAGGACGCCCGGCGACATCGTATCGAGCAGCAACCCATCCACCCCCCCTACCATCGTTCGTTGCTCCGAACCCAGTCCGTCAGCGCCAACCCGCACCACGCGCCAGACGTCGACTCCCAACTCCGACTTCAACCGACCGAAATCGAGGTCTGACCCCGATTTCCAGCCGTGCAGCTGGACGATGTCGACGCAGGCCTCGCGCGCGTATTCGATGATGGTATCGACAGGCTCGTTTCCGAACACTCCGACGCGTTGCACTGGTGCGCCGTCGATAGTTGAAAAGAGTGATCGAGCGGCTCGAGGTGATATTCGACGCGGGCTTTCCGTCATGATCGCACCGAGGTAGGAGGCGCCGAGCCGGACGGCCTCGCGGACGTCCGCCTCGCGCGTCAGTCCACAGAACTTCACCGCGGTCATGCGCGTCGCATCCTCGGCACACCCGCCAGTGCGGCGACGGCGAGTTGCGGGTTGGACGAGACGGATAGCGCCGAACCCACCAGCACCGCGTCCGCGCCCAGCGCCGCGACGTCTTCGACGTCCGTCCGCCGGTTGATGCCGCTTTCGGCAATCGCGATCGCGCTAGTCGGAATCATCGGAAGCAAACGGGTGATGACGTCCGGCTCCATCTGGAGTGTTTCCAGGTTCCGCCGGTTGACGCCGATGACATGAGCGCCCGCTTCGAGGGCCCATGCGAGTTCCGACTCGTCGCGCACTTCGAACACCGGCTCGACGCCTGCCTGACGAGCCGCGTCGGCAAGGTTGACCGTGTCGTCCGGTCCGAGCGCACGCACGATCAGCAGCGCCGCCGACGCGCCGATGGCACGCGCCTCGAA
>CAMPKM010000418.1 GCA_946887155.1 uncultured Gemmatimonadota bacterium | reverse complement strand
TCCGGACACGACCCCATGGTACAGGAGCCAGCTCAACGGTGGCGGTCCGCACCGTCCGATGCATACTTTCGCCAGGGACTTCGCGTTCGCAGGCCCGTCCTGGGCTTCCGTACTGACCCCGTTCTGCCCCCTTGATCATGAATCAGACGTTGCTTCCACGCGCACGGGCCGCGCTGATCGCGTTGGTCGCCCTACCCAGCTGGGCATGGGCCCAGGACGTCCGGACCGTTTCGGGGACGGTGACCGACTCAGGAGGCCAGGCGATCCCGTATGTCTCCATCGATGGCGGCGCGCGGTACCGGACGCTCACCAACGCCTCGGGCGAGTGGACGATGCGTGTCCCCGCCAACGACGCGTTCGACGTCTCGATTCGGCGCATCGGATATCTGCCGGGGAAGGTCAACGTGCTACGAGGGTCCGACACGACCATCGTCGTCGCGTTGCAACGCCTGGGCGTGCTGTTGTCCACGCAGGTCGTACGTGCCCAGCAACAGGTTCGAACGCTGGAAACACGTGGTTTCTATGACCGGATGCTTGACAAGGAACGCGGCGCGCTCGTCGGCGAGTTCGTCATGCCGGAAGAAATCGAGATGCGCAATCCGCAGCGGGTGACGCAGTTGCTGGAGCAACGGAGAGGCATCCAGGTGCGTCGCGCCGATCGCTGCCAGGTGATCGCCACCTGCTACCGCGTCTACGGACAGGGAGGCTGCGCTGCTACTGTCTATCTCGACAACCAGCGCCTGAACCGGCTTGCCGGCGGGGAGGTACCGGCGATCGACGAGTTGATCCCGGTCACCGGCGTCTCGGCGATCGAGGTCTATCCACGCGGGTCGTCGGCGCCGCCGAGGTTCCCTATGCTCGCTGGCACCTGCGCCATCGTGGTGATATGGACCAAATGAGATGGCAGAGGGCAATGTCGGCCCCACTGCCCTCTGCCCCTCCGCGTTCCGCACTCCGCTTCATGAACTATTCATTATTTGGGGTCTGACCCCGGGTCTGACCCCGGGTCTGACCCCGGGTCCGGCTATCTCACTCCCGACAGCATGGCGACGGTCAGCAACGCCCACTGCGGCCCGAGCCAGCCACGCTCGCCGTCCGCATACGACTCCGAGACCGAGTGAGAACCCCGCCCCTCGCCGCCACCATCGAGCGTGATGGCCTGGATGCCGAGGCTCATCGGCCAGTTGGCGTCGGTGCTGGATGCGCCGCCGGGGGCGTCGAAGCCTAACGCGCGACCAGCTGCCTGCGCCACCTGGATGATCCGCGACGAATCGGGCGGCGCAGCGGCGGGACGGATGCCGATCGTTGCCATGTCCATCGTCACCTTCACGCGCGATTGCGGCCAGCGCGCGTTTTCCTCCGCCAGCGCCTCGTCGACGGCCTTCCGGAACGACGCGTCGAGCTTCGCCAGTTCATCGGGCGACTCCGACCGCAAGTCCACGTCCATCGAACCCAGCGGTGAAATCGTGTTGACTGACGTCCCGCCTTCGACGATCCCGACGTTGAACGTCGTCTTTGGGGAACGCGGCACCTGGATCGCGGAAATCTTCGCAATCGCGCGGCCGAGCGCGTGGATCGGGCTCGGCATGCCGAACGCGCCGTAGCTATGCCCGCCCGGCCCCTTGAACGACACCTTGTACCGGTTGCTGCCGACCGCTCGGCTCGTTAGGCCGAGCCCGGTGCCGTCGACGGAAATGAAGTAGTCGATCTTTGCCGGCGGTTTGGCGAACAGGTGCTTCACCCCCCGCAGGTTTCCGGGGCCCTCTTCGCCAACATTCGCGACGAAATACACCGTGCCGTTGGTGCGCACGTTCGACGCCATCATCGCCTTCGCGACGGCGAGAATGACCGCCAGTCCGCGGCAGTCGTCACCAATGCCTGGTCCGCGCAGCGTCGCGCCGTCGCGCTTGACGCGGACATCGGTCTCCTCGGGAAAAACCGTATCGAGGTGCGCCGCCAGGACTACGACCGGCCCTCCACCTGATCCGGGCCGTTCGGCGATCACATTGCCGATCGAATCGATGCGGACGTTCTGGAGGCCTAACGCCTCGAACCGCCGCTTCATCTCCGCGGCACGGCGCTCTTCCATGAACGGCGGAGCGGGAATCTCGCAGATGGAAACCTGCTGTTCGACCGTCCACGTGTTGTCGGTACGAATGCGGTCCATCGCGGCACGGATCGCGGGATTGCCCGGCGGGTCGTTCTGGGCGAAGAGTGCAGCGGGCGCCAGCGTGGCGACCGCAGCCAGACGGAACAGGCTCATTGGACGGCGTTGATGAGGGAAGCGATGGCGGCCGGCTTCATCCCGGTCGCCAGCGCAAGGGAAAGCAGCATGCGCGCCTTCTGCGGATTCAGGTCGCCGGCGCCGATCATGGCACCGCGGCCCTCGGGGAGGTCACGAAAGGCATCCGGATTCGACGAGCGGCCGACGCGACCGGCGCCAGTCCGATTGCTCGTCACCACGATGACGCCCTTCTCTGTCGCACGACGAAGGGCGCGGCCCTGCGACGGAGTGGTACCGCCACGGCCGACGCCCGCAACGACCAGTCCCTTTGCTCCCGCGGCGACGAGCGCATCGACGACGGCGCTGTCGGCGCCAATGTAGCTGTACACGATGTCGACACGCGGGAACGCTTCGATGCGACCCAGTTCGATCGCGGCCTTCGGGCATTCCTGCGGGGCTGGTGACTGGAAATACACGCCATCGGGATCGGTAACGCCTGCCACGCCCGCACCCGGCGCCGAAAACGCGTCGAGGCGCGTCGTGTTCGACTTCGTTACGTCTCGGGCCAAAAAAATCTCGTCGTTCATGAGCAGCATCGTACCGCGCCCGCGAGCGTCGGGTGAAACGGCGACACGCGCCGAGTTGAGCAAGTTGGCCGGACCATCGGCGCCAACCCAGTTCGCCTGGCGCATCGCGCCGGTGATGATGACTGGCGAGCAACCACCGACGGTGAGATCGAGGAACATCGCCGTCTCTTCCATCGTGTCCGTCCCATGCGTCACGATGACACCGGCGGGCGCGTTCGATTCGGCGAACAGTGACTGGATCCGGCGTGCAAGGTCGCGCAGCATCTCCTGCGTGACAGCGCCCGATGCCACGTTGCTGAACTGCTCGCTCGTGACGTTGGCAATATCGGCGAGTCCCGGAATGCCGGAGACCAGCTCCGCGCCCGTGCGTCGAGGATCACTCCCCATGTTGGAGATGGTGCCGCCGGTCGCGATGACGTGCACGCGTGGCTTTGCATCGGTCGCCGGTTGCTGCGCCAGCGCTGGCAATGTGGCGCTGACAATCGCCAACGGCGCCAGGAATGTTTGTATGTTCACGCGCCAACCCTTGCCGTGGTGCTGGAACCGGCTACCGCCGCCAGCCGGCTGGCGAGCGCTTCATACAACCGCATCGTGATCGCTCCTGGCCG
>CAMPKM010000417.1 GCA_946887155.1 uncultured Gemmatimonadota bacterium | reverse complement strand
CCCGTCGCGCGCGATACTACACCGCGGGCGGCGGCGAGACGCTCGATGAAGCCTGGATCGTCCTGCACGGCCTTGGCCAGTTGGCGTCGGTATTCATCGGCTACTTCAAGAGCATCGCGACACCCTCTCGGCTGATTGTCGCTCCTGAGGCGCTCAGCCGGCATTACATCCCGCAAAGTGGTTCCAGCGGGACGAAAAACGCCAAGATCGGCGCGACGTGGATGACGCGCGAAGATCGCGACAACGAGATCGCTGACTACGTGGAATATCTCGATGCCGTCTGGAGCGACACCGCGGCCGATGCCTCACGAGTCACCGTGCTCGGTTTCTCCCAGGGCGTGGCGACGGCGGCGCGGTGGATCTCGTCAGGCAGCGCGAAGGTCGACCGGTTGATTGCGTGGGCCGGCCAGATTCCTCCCGACGTCGATCCGGCGGTCTTCACGAAGCTTTCGGGCGGCGTGACGATGGTGGCAGGCACGACCGACGAATACGCCTCGTGGATTGCAGAGGGTGATCATGACAGCCGGCTTGTCGCCGCGGGTGTAACGCCGCGACATCTGTCTTTCGAAGGCGGTCACCGCATGGACCGGCTCACGCTGGAGTCGATCGCAACGTCCTGACAATTGGGCTGGTCTGGCGTATCGTCTGGGAGAGCACTCCGGAGGACACAATGAGGCGGACCCTGCTGGCACTCGTGGCAATCCTCCCGTTGGAAGCAGCGACGAGTCAGGATCGTGGTGTCGTCCGCGACAGCGCTGGCATCCAGGTCGTGACGCACCGGGAGTCAGCCGTGGCGCCTGTTTATGCTCTCCAGCCGACGCGTGTGGTGATCGGCACGGAAGCCGGCGCTGAACTGACGCGCGTGGTTGGCGCGCTGCGGATGCCTGACGAGAGAATCGTCGTGCTGGACGGCGGCCGCAGGCAGCTACTCCGGTTTCTTCCATCCGGCGCGCTCGAATCGGCGATCGGGCGTGAAGGTTCGGGGCCGGGCGAGTTCACGGGTCCACGATGGCTGGCCCGGTACGGACGCGATTCCATTGCCGCGTACGACTTCCGCCAGGTTCGGTTCTCCATCTACGGGGATTCCGGTTTCGTCAGGCAGGGCCTGCTCCTGCGAAATGAGCACATGAACATGATGGAGATGACGCTTGCGGGAATATTGCCTAACGGGACGCCCGTCATGGCCAGTGGTTCGTCGATCGAACTCGCGGCGCAGGGCCCTCCTCGCATAGAACGGCTGGTGGTGCCCCTGGTGACGTATCGGAGCGATGGCAAACCGGGAGCGCTGCTTGGCCGATTCCCGGGACGGGAGCTTCAAGTCAGTAGCATTGAGGAAGGACCCCGCGCCGGTGGATTCAGGAATGGTGTCCGCCTGTTCGGACTCGATGCGGCGTTTGCTGTTGCCGGCAATCATCTGATCGTGACGGACACGAGAACGTTCGGGTTCGACGTTCTCGATGCCGCCGGAAAGATCGTCCGCCGTGTGCGGCGCGAGGCCGACGCACAAACCGTCCAGCAGGCGCACAAGACCGCCTACATTGCCGAACGCGTCGCCGCCGTAAGGGAGGATCGGCGCGCACAAATGCGCGACGATCTGCAGAAGGAACCTCATGCGTTGGTTTTTCCCGCGATCAGCTCACAGATCGTGATCGACGCGGAGAATCGGATCTGGTTGGGCTCCTACAAACGTCCCGGTGACGTGGAGCAATCCTGGTGGTGCTTCACGGTCGAGGGCGACCTCGTTGGGCGCGTCACCGTACCAACAGCCCTGACGGTGACAGATGCCGGTCCGAACTACGTGCTTGGCATCAGGCAGGATGCCGATGGAGTCCAGACGGTACGCCTGTACGATCTCGTGCGGCGGCCCTGAAGCGCAAACGAATCATGACTCCCCGGTTCATGTCATTGTTGGCCGTGCCAGGCATCGCACTGTTGTCGGCGGTGGTCGCTCAGGAAGTGCCAACGCTCCGCCTGACGAGCGCTCCGGCGCGGCTCGATGACGGCTTTAGCTGGATAAGTAGCGTTCGCGAACTCGCCGACGGTCGAGTGCTCGCGTCCGTGTCACCGAAACCGTCATTTGTGGTGCTCGATTTCACCTCGGGCTCGATCGACGAGGTGAGCAGGGAAGGGAGCGGACCTGGCGAATACCGGGGAGAGGTGGGTCCTCTGCATGCGCTCGGCGGCGACTCCACACTCGCGCCGGCCGGCGAGGGCCGATGGCTCGTGCTCGATGGAACGACACCTGTGCACATGATCAGCGCCTGGCAGCGCGGGATGGCCGGCATGTCGGCCACGCTCGCGGGTGCTGATGCCAGCGGCCACCTCCTCGAAGTGGAGGCGACCAGATACGGCACGCAGCCTGGCGCACGCATCTACCAGTACACCCAGAACGCCGAGTCGCTGGCGGTCATCATTCACCGGCGTCCGCGAATACCTTCGACTGATCCAATTGCTGGCCGGCCTGACACGCTGGCCGTGATCCGTGGGCCGTTTCGCGAAGTCCGGCAGTTGGTCCGGGGCAGCTACGGTGGAGGCGGAATCCACTACACGCTCTACACGATTCTTGACGGTCCCGAGCAGGCGGTGATGTACCCGGACGGCTGGGTGGCGATCGCGTACGCGAAACCCTACCGCGTCGAGTGGTATACGCCGGATCGAAAGCGCATCGCCGGACCACCGCTTCCATTCGAAAGAGTGCGCGTCGACGAGAAACAGAAGCTCGCCGCCATCGCGCGGGATTGGTCACGGTCACCAACGATGTTCAAGCCTGACGAGTATCCACCGTGGCCCGAATTTCTCCCGCCCTTTCAGGAGCATGCGCTTGTCGCGATGGCGGACGGCCGCCTTGCCATCATGCGCACGCCCGACGCCAACGTCGACTTCATCCTGTACGATCTCGTCGATCGCTCCGGACGTCTCACCGCGCGGTTGCAGCTCCGGATAAACCAGCGGCTCAAGGCCGTCACCGGCAAGTACGCGTACGTCGAGCGACGCGACCGCGACGACCTGGTCTGGCTCGAGCGCTTTGCCTGGCCGCCCGGCTGAAGCCTAACGACCGCGCAGGCGGTCGATCGAGCGCCGGTCCTTCTTGCCCGGCTTGCCCTTGTCCCGGAAGACGGGCGGCCCCATCGCCTTGAGGTGCGCGGCCATCTTTTCCCGGGCCTTCACGCTCTCTTCCGATTCCACATACAGCGTCGCGGCCACGGTCGCTGGTCCACGCTGCTCGGACTCGCCGAGTACTTCGATCAACTGTTCGAATGGCGGCTTGCGGATGCGCAGTTTGTCACCACTCGTTATGGCGCGCGAGCGCTTGGCCCGCTCACCATTCACTTCGACGCGACCCGCGTCGATCGCTTCCGCGGCCAGGCTTCGCGTCTTGAAGAAGCGCGCCGCCCACAGCCACTTGTCGAGTCGGACAGGCA
>CAMPKM010000416.1 GCA_946887155.1 uncultured Gemmatimonadota bacterium | reverse complement strand
ACCTTGGGCGTCCTCGGCGTCCTTGGAGGTGAAAGCATGGCAGGAATCACGCAACCCACTCCGAACGACGAGGACGTTGGCCCTCCATGTCAAGCCGATTCCTGCCATCGGTTGCCCTTTTACTAGGCGGATGGCCATGGATGCCTCATGCGAGTGATTGGCACCCTCGGCAACCGTGGTCCCGGGCGGCTGGGGCCCGGTTGGACTTTCTGAACGGGCTGGGACAAACGATGTTCCGCCTGCGCGCGTACAACTGTACCGTTACTGACCCGCCGTGAACGTCATTCGCGGGGGACCGCCACCAATCCAGGGGATTGCCGTGAAGGCCTTCATTACATCACTAAGCCTTGGGCTTCTGTTTTCCGTGGGCGCGAGCGCCCAACAAGCCACCCGCACCGAACCAGTCGAGGGCATCCGCGACAACGGGACCGGATACCACGCGCTGGTGGGAGCCCGCGTCGTGACCGCGCCCGGCCAGACGATGGACAATGCGACCATCATCATCCGGAACGGCCTGATTCAGTCCGTCCAGTCGGGCGGGACGCCGCCGGCGGGCGCTCGGGTCTGGGACCTCAAGGGTCACACCGTTTACCCCGGGTTCATCGACGCCCATGCCGACCTGGGACGGGACAGCGTGCCGCGGGGCGGCGACGTCGGGCCAACCCACTGGAATCCCCAGGTGCGCGCGTGGTTCAGCACGACCGCCAACCTGCAGGATGATGCGAACCGCCGGAAAGGGCTTCGCTCCCAGGGCTTCGGCGCGGCACTCGTCGTCCCGAAGCGGGGCATTTTCCGCGGCAGCGCGGCGGTGGTGAGCCTGGGTGACGCCGGCGTTCGCGATCGCGTACTCCGCCCAGACGTCGCCCAATCGATCGGCTTCCAGAGCTCCTTCGAGCTGGGAGGCCGCTATCCCAATTCGTCCATGGGCGTCATCGCGCTCATGAAGCAGACCTTCATGGACGCAGATTGGTACAAGCGCGCCTGGACCGCATACGAAACGAGCGGCCGAGCGTTCCTGCCGCCGGAAACGAGCGAAGCGCTCAAGGCGCTCGAGGGTGCGGCGGCCGGTACACAGCCGGTCATCTTCGAGACCCGAAGCGAGGAGGAAATCCTCCGAGGGCAGAGGCTCGCGTCCCAGTTCAAGTTGAATGCCTGGTATCGGGGCAACGGTGAAGAGTATCGGATCATCGACGTGCTGCGGAACAGCAAGGCCCCACTCTTCATCCCGCTCAACTTCCCGGAGGCCCCAAACGTCGGCGATCCGGCCACGGCCATGGATGCGACACTCGGCGAGCTGCGCCACTGGTACTTGGCACCGACCAACGCCGGCCAGCTCGCGAACGCTGGCATCGAGTTCAGCATCACTTCAGACGGCCTCACCTCGCTGAATGATTTCCTGCCTAACCTGCGTGCCGCCGTCGCCCGGGGGCTGTCGACTGACGCTGCGCTCGCGGCGCTGACCACGACGCCGGCCAAGTACCTCGGCATCGAGCGCACGCACGGCACCATCGCCGCGGGCAAGGTCGCGAACCTGGTGGTCGCAAAGGGTGACATCTTCACGCGCGAAGCCGACATCCGCGATGTCTGGGTGACGGGCGTCGTGTATGGCGTGACGCGCCCCGCGCAGATCGATCCGCGCGGCACCTGGACGATTGCCTCCAGCGAGCAGTGGGGCTTCGAGGGCAAACTCGTGCTCGAGGGCACGCTCAACCGGCTGCGCGGTTATCTCGATGTGGCGCCTGGCCCCAACGCCGCCAGAGGCGCCCGGATCAACCTGGAGTCCGCCACGGTGATCGCCGAAACGGGCCGGCTCGAGGTGCGCTTCCCCGGTGATAGCCTCGGCCTCGAAGGCAGGGCGTTGCTGGCAGGTTCGGTGGCGGGCGACCAGTTCTTTGGTTGGACCTCGCTGCCGAATGGGGCGAACCCCTCATTCCGTGGCACGCGCACCGCTCCGTTCCAGGGAGACGCCGTCGGCACAACAGCCGTCAACGTGCCCAAGCTCGACTTGCCGTTCATCCGGCCCATGATGGACTACGGCGTGCCAGCGATCCCGCAGCAGCCCGCGGCCGTCCTGGTTCGCAACGCAACGGTCTGGACGCAGGGGTCACAGGGTCGCATCGAAGGTGCCGACGTCCTGATCCGCGCGGGCAAGGTTGCCCAGGTTGGAAAGGGGCTCAGCGCGCCGGCCGGAGCCACCGTGATCGACGGCACGGGGAAACACGTGACACCCGGCCTGATCGATCCGCATATCCACTCCGGCGTCAGCGATGTGAATGAGACCGGTGCCACGATCGTCCCCGAGGTTTACATGGGCGACGTGCTTACACACAACAACATCGCGATGTACCGGCAGCTCGCTGGCGGTCTGACCACGGCGATGGTCAAGCACGGCTCCGCCAACCCGATCGGCGGCGAAAACGTGATCGTCAAGTTGCGATGGGGCAGCCTGCCGGAGGGTCTCAAGCTGGAAGGCGCGACGCGCACGGTGAAGTTCGCGCTGGGCGAAAATCCCAAGCGCTGCTGCTACGAAGGGCGTTACCCCAGGTCGCGCATGGGCACGCAGGAAATCATTCGCGACCATTTCCTGGCGGCGCGCGATTACCGGCGTGAGTGGCAGGAGTGGGAGAAGACGAAGAAAGGATTGCCGCCACGCCGCGATCTGCGCATGGATGCGATTCTCGACATCCTCGACCAGAAGCTGCTGATCTCATCACACGGTTATCGTGCCGACGAGTACCTCGCGCTCATTCGCCTCGCCGAGGAGTTCGACTTCAAGGTCGCGGCGATCCAGCACGGCGTGGAAGCGTACAAGATTGCCCCCGAGCTGGCGGCTTCCGGTGTGGCCGCCGCGGTCTGGAGCGATTGGGGTGCGTTCAAGATGGAAGCGTACGACGCCACCAAGTACAATGCGCGCATCCTGATGGAGGCGGGCGTGGTCGTGTCGCTGCACTCGGACAACGAGCAGATCGCCAGCCGCATGAACTGGGAAGCGGGCAAGCTGCTGCGCACCGGCATGACCGAAGAACAGGCACTCACCACGGTCACGCTCAACGCGGCCAAGTTGCTGCGGATCCAGGACCGTGTGGGATCGCTTGAAGCGGGCAAGGACGCTGACTTCGTGGTGTGGAGCGGAAATCCGCTTTCGCAATTCACCAAGGCGGAGCAGACGTGGATCGACGGCCGGCGCTACTTCTCGCTCGAAGAAGACGCCGCTCGCCGCGCGGAAGTCGACAAGGAGCGCAGAGAGCTGATACAGGCGGTTCTTGCCGCAGCGGGGAGCCAGCAACGCACCGCTTCCGGCGGGAGGAACTGACCCATGCACGCCAACCAACAGAGGCCCATGAGGAGTCCCACCATGCTGCGTTTCAGCCGCGTGCTCGCCGTCGTAGCGCTGGATTTCCTTTACGAGCTCACGCCGCGTGTC
>CAMPKM010000415.1 GCA_946887155.1 uncultured Gemmatimonadota bacterium | reverse complement strand
GCCGCTCGAGAAGTGATCCAGCGGAACAGGGAAAAACGTGGTCTGTCCCCAATTTTCCAATCGTCAATCGTCAATCGTCAATCGTCAATCGTCAATCGTCAATCTACCCCATGGCAAAGCCGGGGCTGCGATTCCCACTACGCAGCCCCGCGATGCGTTCGAGAACCTCGCTCGGCACCAGGAGACTGTCAGCGATCGCGGCGATCTGCTCCGCCTCGAGCCACGCCTTTTCGAGCAACTTCAGTTCTCCTTCCAGCGCGCGTCGTTCGGTGTCTTCCTGCAACGACATCTCCAGGGCCAGTCTCGTCTCAACCGGAAAGTGGGCGAACCACCCGCCGTGACGCGTGGCGCGCTCCAGTGTGCGCGACACGCATTCCTGGGCGCTCCCGGCGTTGTCCACGAGTTCGATCGCGCTTCGAATTTCGGCGTGCGCGCCGCCAAAAGGACTCAGCGTGGGGATCACGTATCCGAGGATCTTTCGCACTTCGGGTCCGCGTACCAGCTCGACGCCCTCCGTGTGATGCAGCGAAAGGCCGTATTGACCGGGATTGCCGTCGGAAAAGATGCGCGTCGCTACGGCCTGATCCTGCTACAGCCGAAGCACTCGCCGCCCATAACGAAGCTACGTGACCGGCCGACGCTTTGGTCCTTCGTCGACCACCCAGAGTGCGGCGGCATACGCGGCAACAAACGCAGCACCTCCAAAACCTGCCGCAACCGCGCCGAGAGTTGCACCAAGCGCACCACTGACGACCGTTCCTGCCGCCAAGCCGGTTTTCACCCGGCGTCTTGTAAACCGCCGTCCATAACGCCAGGCAGCGAATTCGGGAAACAGCGGCTTGCCGATCCGGATGAGGGTGGTTCCTTCGGGAAGTTCAACCAGCCCTATGTTCTCGGTAGAAATCCGGATCCGCGTACCGCGGAATCTTCTTTCGCACTCCTCGATCGTCTCGAGCCGCTCCTCGAGTGGCGACAGGTTCCACCGGGCGCACGAGTTGCAAATCACCCAGAGGCGACCCTTGGCGCTGTCGAACGCGAGGCGCTGGCCGACCGGGAATCGCGGCAGCAGTTCATTCCTGCCGAGGTACGTTTGACAGAACAGACAAGCCGAGTACATAACGAGGCTGGTTGCAGGTTGCTGCTCGCTGGTGCTGGTGCGGGTTGCTGGTCTTTTGAGTTGACTGGGTTGTGGCGGGACGTTGTTGTGGAACGTGCTGCGCGAGCGATGCTGGAGGCAAGCCTGACCTTACCGGCTGGCGGCGCGCCCCCTCGACGGTCTGCTGGCAAACAACCCGTTTCGCTTGCTGTCTCGTTGCCGAGCCGCACTCTACCTTTTCGGTCCGCCAACTGGAGCTCACATGATCCGCGTTTCCTGCCGGCACACCGTCATGCTGCTTTCCGTCCTTTTCTTCACGACGAACCTCGCGGCACAGGCGACGTATATCCCTCCCGCGGGCGCGTGGGAGAAGCGGACACCAGAACAGGTTGGCCTGGTGAAGGCCTCCATCGATTCGGCCGTCAGGATCGCCATCGCGTCGGAGTCGACGACACCAAAGGACCTCCTTGCCAACCACATTGCGTCGTCCTTCGGTTCGGAGCCGCATGGGGAGGCGGCGGGGCCTTTTGTCGTGCGCGGCGGGGCCTCGGGACTGATCATCCGGCGCGGCTACATTGTCGCCGAATGGGGTGACCCGGACCGGCTCGAGAACACCTATAGCGTCTCGAAGAGTTTTCTCTCGTCCACGGTCGGTCTCGCGTATGACCGGAAGATGATCCGCAACGTGAACGATCCGGTGCGGGGTTACATGGCGCCGATCGTCGCACTCAAGGGCGCTCCCGCCAACGGGTCATCGCTGGCGATGGTACCGCCTAGCGACGCCGGTGCCACGAGGGGAGTCCCGGCCGCGCAGTCGAAGGGCGTCGCGTACAATGCCTTCGAGGTCATCGAGCCGTTCGAGTCGGAACACAACCGGAAGATCACGTGGGATCACCTGCTGCGTCAGACCAGCGACTGGCAGGGCACCCTGTGGGGCAAGCCCGACTGGGCCGACCGGCCGCGTGGCGAAATCGAACAGTGGAAGGCGCGCCCGCGCGATGAGCCGGGAACGGTCTACACCTACAATGACGTACGTGTGAATGCGCTGGCGCTGGCGGCGCTCACCGTCTGGCGCCGTCCGCTGCCGCAGGTGCTTCGCGAGTATGTGATGGATCCCATCGGCGCGTCGAATACCTGGCGATGGTACGGCTACGACAACTCGTGGGTCATCGTCGACGGGCAGCTCGTGCAGTCGGTCGGCGGCGGCGCGCACTGGGGCGGCGGCATGATCATCAACGCGCGCGACATGGCGCGCTTCGGCTTGCTCACGCTGCGCAAGGGCAAGTGGGGCGACAAGCAGATTCTGTCCGAGGCGTGGCTGCGGATGGCCACGACGCCCGGCGTGAACCAGGGCTACGGCTTCATGAACTTCTTTTTGAATACCGGGCGTCGTTCCGCCCCCAGTGCGCCCGAGCAATCGTGGCAACATCGCGGCAGCGGCCAGAACATCATCTATGTCGATCCGATCAACGATCTCGTCATCGTGGCCCGCTGGATCAACAGCGCCCGATCGTTCGACAGCGTGATCAAGCAGGTGTTGGTTGGGGCGAAGTAAGCCGGTCTTCAAGGCCTGTCGAATTGAGCCATCCTCATTCGACTAATCCGTGACTAAGGGACACCCAACCCACGGAGAAAGGAAATGCGCTACCTCTGCCTCATCTACGAAAACGAACAGGCCTGGGCGACCATGCCCAAGGAAGAGTCGGACGCCATCTTCGGCGAGTACTTCGCCTTTACCGAAGGGATCAAACAGAGCGGTCAGTACCTGGGTGGTGAGGCGCTGCAGCCTACGCAGACGGCCACCACTGTTCGTGTCCGGAACGGAAAGGTCGCCACGACCGATGGGCCGTTCGCGGAAACCAAGGAACAACTTGGCGGCTACTACCTCGTCGAAGCGCGGGACCTCAACGAAGCCATCCAGGTCGCGGCGAAAATTCCGGGAGCCCGTCAGGGCTCCGTCGAGATCCGGCCGATCGTCGACTTTTCGGCCACGGACAGCGCGTAGTGCCGTTGCCGGATGATGTGCGTGAGCGGATCGACCACGTGTACCGGTCCGACTCACGCCGCATCCTGGCGACCCTCATTCGTCTCCTTGGCGACTTCGACCTGGCCGAGGAAGCCGTCCAGGATGCATTTGCGGCGGCGGTGGATCGCTGGCCGGTGGAAGGCGTGCCCGCCAATCCGCGCACCTGGCTCGTGTCGGCGGGGCGATTCAAGGCGATCGACCGGCTGCGAAGACGCGCCGCGTTCGACGCCAACCTCGCGCCGGTGCTGCGCCGGGCGAACGCTGGCGTCGAGCAGCCGGCCCTCGACGATGATGGCGTCGACGACGACCGGCTGCGACTCATCTTCACCTGC
>CAMPKM010000414.1 GCA_946887155.1 uncultured Gemmatimonadota bacterium | reverse complement strand
ACTCACCGCGATCCAGGCCGAACTGTTCCAGACGTTAGGCAGCATCTACCAGAAACTGGGCAATCACGGGCGGGCCGACACGTTGTTCCGGGATGCGCTCGACCGGCGCACCGCGCTGCTCGGCGATTCCTCGGCCGACGTGGCGTCGAGCCTGCTCGCGCTCGGACTCCTGCGAACCGACCAGGCGCTATATGTCGAAGCAGAAAGCCTTGCCCGGGCCGGCCAGAAGATTTCGATGGCGACGCTACCAGAAGGTCACCCCCAACGCGCGGAAGCCGCGGAAGTGCTGGGCCGCGTCCTGTCGGAGAAGGGTGAGTATGATGAGGCCATCACCGTTCTCCAGGACGCCGTGCGGCAGCGGGGATCGACCGGCCGGGAGTCGGCGGAATACGCCAGCAGCGTGTACGAGCTGGCCAACGCGAACTTTTACGCCGGCCATTACGATGCATCGGATTCGTTGAACCGGATCGTGCTCGCTGTGCATCGGCGCGTCTACGGCGAACGCCACCCGGCTGTCAGCGATGACCTCATCAACCTCGGCGCCGGCCAGTTTGAACGCGCCAATTATGCCGAGGCGGAGAGTTTATACCGCCAGGCGCTCGACATCACGCAGGCGCACTATGGCCGCACCCACTACAAGACCGCCGCCAACCTGACGATGGTCGGCCGGAGCCTCGTTATGCAGCGCCGATTCGATGGCGCCACCGCGGTGCTGGGCGAAGCGCTGGCGGTGCGCGAGCGGGTCTATGGGAAGGTGCATCCCGCGGTGGCGTCGACGGTGAACGAGCTGGGCAGCATCGCGCTTCAGAACAACCGGTATGACGAAGCCGAGGCGGCCTACCGGCGCATGCTCGACATCTATATGTCGGTGTACCGGGGCAGGCATTACCTGATCGGCATCGCCCAGTCCAACCTGGCGAGCACGCTGATGGCGCGCGGTGACAATCGGGGCGCCGAGGCGCTGTTCCGGCAGGCGATCGCCATGTACGAGCGCACACTCCCGGCGACGAATACGAACATCGGGATCGCGAAGATCAAGCTCGGTCGGGCGCTGCTGCGCCAGGGCCGTTTTGCCGAAGCCGAGGCGAACTCCCGTGCCGGCTACGAGCAACTCGCGCCGCAGATGAACCCCACGGTGAGCTGGCTGGCGTCGGCGCGCGCGGATCTCGCCGCCGCATACGATTCACTCCGCCGGCCAGCGGACGCCGCACGGCTCCGCGCCGAAATCGCGACCATCGAGAAGCAAGCCGCCGCCGTGAAGCCGAAGTAGCCAAGGCCAAAACGGGGTCAGACGCTGTTTCGACCCCCGGGCGGAGCTGTTCCGGATCTGTTTCATGGCCCACATTGATGCGACGCCAACAACATCTGAATCGAGGCTGAACCTGTGCGCACACGCTGGATCCTGACTCTCGCCGCAGTTGCCATCTCCAGCGCCGCCATGGTGCAGGCGCCGCGGCACCTGAACCCCGTTGTCGACCTCCTTTCCCAGAAGAAGGCGGTGTTTGGTCTGTACGCACCGGCAAACCGGCGGGGTCGCGGCGGCGCCGCTCCCGCTGATGCCCCGCCGCCAAAGACGCCCACGCAGTTGGCGGGGGACGCGCTGGCACAGTCGAACGCCGACTACATCTTCGACGGCACGATGGAGGGCGACTTCGATCGTGGATTCGCGTCTTTCACGGAATTCATGAAGGGGATGGCGGCTGGCGGCATGCTGAAAACCTCTCCAATGAAAGTGTTGCACCAGCCGCTGTTCGTGAAAACGCATGAGATCGCCCCGGATCCGGCACTGGCTATGCAGCGAATCGCCAGGCAATTGAACCTGGGCGTCACGGGCATCGTGCTCGTGGATGTGAAGAGCGCCGAGGAAGCAAAGGCCGGCATTGCCGCCATGCGATTCAAGTCGCAGGGTGGCACGCGCCCCGACGATGTCGGGACCGCTCCATCGGTGTGGGGCATGAGCGAGTCCGAATACCGGCAGAAAGCGGACGTGTGGCCGCTCAACCCGAACGGTGAGCTCGTGAACTTCACGATCGTCGAGAGCAAGGAAGGTCTCGAAAAGGTTCGTGAGATCGCGGCGGTGAAGGGCATCGGTGTGCTGTTCCCGGGTGCCGGAACGCTGCGCGGCATCTTCAGCACAACCGACGCGAATGGCCGTCGGGTGCTGGACGAACAGGCGTGGGAAGGGGCGATCCAGCAGGTGCTCTCCGCCTGCAAGGAATTCAACGTGCCCTGCGGTTACCCGGCCAATGAAAGCGATATAGAGAAGCGCATCCAGCAGGGCTTCTCGGTCTTCATCATCGGATGGGGTGAAGCCGGCTTCCGCGCCGTCGATATCGGTCGGAAGGCGACGGGGCGCTAGGCGCCAAAATCCTCGACATCCCGGCTACGTTGTCGGGATGTCGAGTGAACCGCAGGCACGTCCGCTTCCGCTGCTCCGCGCCATGGTCGATTCCCTCGACCATGAGCTGTTACAACTCGCCGCCCGCCGGATGGCGGTGGTCGCTGAAATTGCCGCGTATAAACGCGAGCATCACCTGCGCATCCGGGATCCGCAGCGTGAACGCGAGATCCTCGAAGACCGCGCCCGACGCGCGAGCGAGATGGGACTGCCGAGGGGCGAGATGGAAGCGCTCTTCCGCGTTCTGCTGCGAGCGAGTCGGGACCACCAGGCGGCGCTGAGGACCGAGCTGCCTTACGAGACGCCATCGTTGAGCGTCGCCGTCGTCGGTGGACGTGGATCGATGGGTGCGCTGGTGGCACGCATGTTCGCCGACCTTGGCCACAGTGTGCTGGCCGTCGATCACGAAACGGAGCTGTCGCCGGGCGATGCCGCGGAAGTGGCCGACGTGACGGTCATCAGCGTTCCGATCGACGTCACCGAACAGGTGATTCGGGAGGTCGGTCCTCGCCTGCGAGCCGAATCGCTGTTGATGGACGTGACCAGCGTGAAGTCGGAGCCGGTGCGCGCGATGTTGTCGGCCACGAAAGCAAGCGTCGTCGGCACGCATCCGATGTTCGGGCCGTCGGTCCATTCGGTGCAGGGACAGCGGGTCGTGGTCTGCCGGGCGCGTGGCGACCACTGGGCAAACTGGGTCGAAGCCATGTTCACGGCGCGTGGACGGAACGGGGTGGAAGGCACGCCGGAGCAGCACGACCGGGTGATGGCGGTTGTGCAGGTCCTCACGCATTTCCAGACGCAGGTGCATGGACTCACGCTGGCGAGGCTGGGGGCGCCGCTCGCCGAGTCGCTTCGTTTTACGTCGCCGGCGTACCTGATGGAGTTGTACATGGGGGCCAGGCACTTTGCGCATTCGGCCGAGCTGTACGGTCCGATCGAGATGACGAATCCGGCGACGTCTACCGTGACAGGCACGTATCTGGAGGCGGCGCGTGAAGTCGCGGACATCCTGGCCAGTGGAGACCGGGAACGCTTTCGCGCCATGTTTGGTGAAGTACAGGCTTT
>CAMPKM010000413.1 GCA_946887155.1 uncultured Gemmatimonadota bacterium | reverse complement strand
AGCGTGTCGGCCATCAGCAGATGATTGGCGCGGGCGCTGTCCACCCGGATGAGATTCTCCGCAAGTTCGGCGCGGATACTCGCCATGGCGAGGTCGGTTCGGTGTTTCTCCGCGCGTCCTTCGCGCCACTGGTCCGCCCCCAGTGCGAGCGCCGCACCGAAGAGGAGCAGCACCATGTCACGCACGAGCGGCCGAACCGTGTGGCGAGCGGTCGACATTTTCGATGGTGTATCCGTTTGCGTCGAGCTCATAGGTTGTTGTTCGTGTCTGCCTGACGTTGGCGCTCCGCTGCCATGGATCATATGAACTCACGCCGTGGACATGGGAGAAGCGCGCGCCCCCGCGCGTTCCACAACTCCATCGTCAGCCGCAACTCCTTGTTAGGCGACGCCGTGCGCCACCTTTTCTACCATTGGATCGCGTTCCAGCTGGACGCTAATCATAACAATGCCGCGGCGGGAAGCGCGGCGCACCGTATTGGAAAGAGCGCCGCTCATTGCATCAACACTCGCCCGGCTGAAGGCGTCGCACTTCGAGAAGTTGCGTTACTTGAAAGTAGCCATTGGTCTGCTCAGCGAAACCGTCGGTGGGCCCGGTCGTGCGCATACCAAGAACGCGAATGAAGATCGCATCATACGGCTTCGACTGCAGGCTCTCCTGGGACGCTCGGAGCCTTTTCAGGACAGCAGTCGAGGCCAAAACCCAGAATGTTGAATCCGTTCCACACGGCCGCATTGTGTTGACTTCGGCACCCCACACGTATGAGGCGCGGATGCCTGCACTATCGCCAACGCGTCGGGACTTCCCGTCGGCGCGATCGGATGCAACGTTGCACGCGACGAACGCTACGCTCACGCTGAGCAGACATGCGAAACGGAACGTCATTGCCTGACAGGTTTCAGTTGTCGAGGATCATATGAACTCGCGCAGGCGCCATTCATCCGCCGCCGCGCGATCGTAAACTGGCGGTCGGTCATCGGCGCACTAACCGGTACATGACCACCGTCTCCAGGTCGTCCGCACCGCGCGCAACGCCAAGCACATAATCTGAACCGATCTCTGTGACCAGGAAGCGCGCTGGCATCAGGACGTCGAACAGCCAGCGTCCCTGGTTGTCAAAAACATTCCACGTGCTCGGCACGAGCGGAACTCCGTAAAGCTGACCAGCCCAGGCCGCATCCGCGACGTGCGGCTCCCTGACCCAGAGGCGCTCGTTTGGATCAACCATGAACTGGGAATAGGCAGGCACCGTCAGCGCATATGGATCGTCACGAATATCCGCGTAACGCGCGTCGGCCTCTGGCCCGGTGCCCCTCACCCACCGTTTTCCCCACTCCCTGACAAACGCGTCGATGTCCGACCTGGTCACCGGCGCCGGCGTCCAGCGCCGTCGAATGATTCGCACGACGCGTCCCTCGGGCGAAAAGCGCAGGATCGAATATTCATCACCGATCCCGTAGTAAAACGATCGCGCGTCATTCGCAAACGTGAATTGTGCCCCAAACCACGGGCGTTGAGGGCTATCATCCATCGCGTAGTGCGAAAGGGGCAACACGCCCAGTGCTGCTTTCACCGCGTTGTGCTGATCAATCAGCCAGAATTCGCGAACCTCGGTCCAGCGCTCGCCGCGCGCTCGTGGCGGCGGAAACTCGCCGCCGGTGACAACCCGCGAACCGTCCGGAAACATTGCGATCACAAACAGCGAGCCGCGAGCCTGCGCAATGGGAGGATTCCGCAGGTCCACTGTGCGGACGTGGTCTCCGCGCGACGTGAAGTACTTCACCATGCGCTGCTGGTCCAGTACGGCAAGGGTGTCGCCGGGCAAGCGACGAAGCGCATCGATCCGCGTGAACTCGCCGGGCCCTGGGCCCTGCCTTCCGGACGACTTCACATGGTTGCCATCTGCGTTGAACTGCCTGAGTTCGGAGCTTGAAGAATTGGCAACAATGACTCGGCCATCGGAGAGCCGCACCGCGCCAGCAACACGACTCAGTTCGTACGGGTCGCCCGCGCGATTACCAATCGTGAGAACGGGTGCTGGAGAAAGCTTTACCGCCCGGTTGTCGGCTACGGGTCGCTCGTTGAAAACAACCAGAATGCCCGAACTATCGCGCGTCGTTTGAGCGCCGCTCTCGGCGCCGAGCGCCAACAACACGATCCCAACGAAGGTGATACGCATTGTGCGATGTCCCCGGAGTGGCCAGCCTGCGAGTAGCGTTACGCCGCGGCGGAACCAAGCAAACCGCTCGTTAGGTGGCCCCTCGATTGATTAACCACTTCTTGAGCGATGCCTGGCTCTCGTTCGACCCGCGGCCAGCCAGGAGACCTTCAATCTCGATGTCCTCATCGAGCGCCGACCAGTGGACGCCTTCCCCGTGACCGATCAGTCTCCATTCTGCGCGCTCAGCTTGGGTTCCGTGTTGAAGCCGCGGAAACCACACGAGTGGCACGGTGAGCGTGCGGCCATCATTCAGCTCCACGACGAGGCTCTCATCGGTGACGGTCACCGAAGTCGCCAACGGGGGTATCAGCAGTTCACGCGCCGAAGAACTCATTCCAGGCTCCAAGGAGAAGACCACGATGTTCTTGAACCAGCGCGGCAACTCGACCAACTCTGGGCTGCGATAACCGCCGCTGTCCTGAAGGCGAACCGGATCGAGCCAGAACTTCGACCGGTTCCGATCGCGCTCTACGTGAATATGCGCTGGTTCGGCACCGTCCTGGGAGTAGAAGAAGAACCGATATGGACCAACACGAAGGACCGTAGGCATCCCGAATCCCGCTGTAGCCCCTACGCGCGGGCAAGCACTTCATACGAGAGCCGGCTGCTGGAATGATTCGGCTACGCACCGGACGTCGTAGTGCCGCCTAACGTGAGCTTCTACCGCGAGCGGACCGACAAATGCATCCGACATGCGACAGCCTGGGGGTCCGCTCGCCAGCAGCAAGCGTGGTCAGGCTGGCGGCCCACGGACGGTGCGTACCATTGGCCCGCGCCGCACACCGTGCTGACGGCGTCAGACGTTCTTGCGCACCTTTTCGGACAGCGCCCTCGCCTCCTCCAGGATCGCCGCGAACCGCGGATGCCCACGCAGCGGCTCGATGAACAGACAGTGCGTGGCGATGAACGACACCGGTGTGAATCCCTTTTGCACTGCCAGCGCGAGCACGTCGAGTCCGCGGCCCCGCCCCACCGCGCCGTGACGCGTCTTGTCGCCGGAGATCCGGGTGCTCGGGGTCAGTCCCGCGTAGGCCGCGAGCTCCGGCGCCGAGCCGAAACGAGCGATCGGACCGATCTCCGCCTGCAGCAAGAGCGCGCCGAACGGTCCGATGCCGGTATCGTTTGCAGGCGCCTGGCCGTGTCGTCACGACGAACGGTGGCTTTGATGTGCTTATCGATGCGCTGAATCCGGGTCGTCAACAGCGTATGATTCTCGAGCACCAGGGTGACGTGCCCGCGCACCACGG
>CAMPKM010000412.1 GCA_946887155.1 uncultured Gemmatimonadota bacterium | reverse complement strand
CGAAGACGCCGCGTCGGCACTGGCGCGGGTCGCCCGGTACGCCGAATGGCGCGCCACACCGGTGGAACCGTCCGCCCGGTTCACCGACATTCGCCGCGATGAGGCGACCGCGATCGTGGCTGCGGCGTTAGGCAGGCAGGAAGGGTGGCTCGGCAGTGGCGATGTCTGGAACCTGCTCGAGTGCTACGGCATCCCGGTCCTTCGACAGCAGGTCGTCGAGGATGTCGCCGAGGTGGCAACGGCGGCTGCCGGCCTGGGTGGACCGGTCGCGCTCAAGGCCATCGCGCCGGGACTGGTGCACAAGACCGAGGTCGGCGCCGTACGCCTTGACCTGACGGCGACTGACGCTGCCGCCGCCGCACGTGAGATGACGGCCCATCTCGAGGGCGCGGGTCTCTCGCCATCCGGCTTCGTCGTCCAGCAGATGGCGTCACCGGGCGTCGAAATGATCGTCGGCGTCGTTCATGATCCCCAGTTCGGACCAGTCGTTGCGTGCGGAGCCGGCGGCGTGCTGGTGGAATTGCTCAAGGACGTTTCGGTGCGACTGGCTCCGCTGTCGCGGCGTGACGCGGAAGAAATGGTGCAGGCGTTGAAGAGCTATCCACTGCTCACCGGATACCGAGGCTCGAGTGCTGGCGATGTCGCATCGCTCGTTGAGACCATCCTGCGAACGAGTGCCATGGTGGAAGACCTGCCGCAGATTGCCGAACTGGACCTCAACCCGATCCTCGTGCACACGAACGGCGTGACCGTCGTGGATGCGCGGGTGCGCATTCAGACCGCTTCGTAAGGAGCGTGCCGCCTCAGCAGGCGAATCCTGCCGGGCGGGGCCAATGGCGTCCGGGATTGACATTAGGTGTTGTCACACCTAATATTCTTTCATGACGGAAGTCCTGCGGAACGACTCGAAACAGCGAAAGGTGTTTACCAGCCTCGAACAGGAGGCGTTTCTCGGCATCGCGCGCGCCGCCGCCACGCTGCGGGATTCCATGGAAGATGTGCTCCGGGCATC
This sequence comes from uncultured Gemmatimonadota bacterium, assembly GCA_946887155.1. The sequence continues at coordinate 2,468 of CAMPKM010000412.1, read as the reverse complement.
GGACATCACCCTCACCCAATACAACGTGCTCAGGATTCTCCGTGGAGCGGAAGGAGGGCTGACGCGCAACGAAATTCGCGATCGACTGGTGAATCGGATGCCGGACGTGACCCGTCTCCTGGACAGGATGGAAGACGCCGGACTGGTCACACGTATCCGCGGCTCGGAAGACCGGCGCTGTGTCGGCACGCACCTGACGCGCGCTGGTCGTTCCCTGGTGGATTCGCTCGACGCACCGGTAGAGGCAGAGCACAAGGCGAGCCTCGGCCACATGACCCGGGTACAGCTCCGTACCCTGATCGAGCTGCTCGCGGTCGCCAGGAACGTATAGGTTTTTTTTCGCCCAATAGGTGTTGTAACACTCAAGCTTGTAACACGCACTTCACCAACGAGGACCAGGATCATGAAGCTCATCGCCAACAACCCTACCAGCCGCCAGATCGACAGCGGACTCGCGCTGCTCCGTGTCGTCACGGGCGCCACCTTTGCCGCGCACGGCGCGCAGAAGCTCTTTGTATACGGATTCGACGGTATCGCCGGCGGATTTGCCCAGATGGGCGTGCCGTTCCCCGGGATCATGGGACCGCTCGTCGGTTTCGTCGAGTTGTTCGGCGGCCTCGCCCTCATTGCCGGATTGCTGACCCGCCTCGCCGGCGTCGGCCTCACCGCGGTCATGCTCGGCGCGATGGCGTTCGTGCACCTCCCGGCCGGATTCTTCCTGCCTAACGGGTACGAGTTCGTGCTCCTGTTGGCCGCCAGTGCGACAACCCTTGCCATCGTCGGCGCGGGGCGCTACTCGCTCGACGCGCAGTTGGCTCGCCGCCGTCCCGCCCTGGCGCAGACCAACCGCGCCGAGACGCACCGGCGCGCGGCGTTAGGACCGTGCATGACGGCCGGGACCCTGCCGGGTCCCGGACGCCCAGGCGTGTAAGGAAGTCCCTGACGCGACCATCGGCATTCCCCCGCTGAACCATTCGGGACCGCTCACGCACCTTGCGTGAGGACTCCTGGTCGGAGCGCAACATGTCGATCCCGAAAATCCTGGTTGCCTACGCGTCTACGCACGGGCAAACCCAGTCCATAGCGTCTCGCATTCAACAGAGCCTCGAGCGACGCGGCATTCAGGTCACGCTCGCGAATCTCAAGGAAGGACCAGCCCCCGCGCTGGACCAGTTCGACGGCGTCGTCGTGGGCGCATCTGTGATCGCACGTGGACACCAACCCGCTGTAGCCGATTTCATCCGGGAACGACGCGATGCGCTGAATGCCATGCCAACCGCGTTCTTCTCTGTAAGCGCATCCGCCGGCAGTTCCCTCGAGAAGGGTCGCGCGGCTGCCAGGCGCGTCCGCGACACGTTCCTCGTGGAGACCGGTTTTCGCCCCGCCCTGACGGAATGCGTTGCGGGCGCCATCAAGTACACGCGCTACAACATCGTGCTGCGCTGGTACATGAAGAAGGCGTCGCGGATGAATGGAGGCTCCACTGATACCTCGCGCGACCACGAGTACACGGACTGGCACCAGGTCGAGGCGTTCGCGCACAAGTTTGCGATGCTCATCCTGAAACGTGCCCCCGCAGTGCCCGACGACGCTCCCGTCCAGACTCAGGGGTTCACGTGAGCATAGGCCTTTTCCGCCGTGTGCGGGTAACGGTAATTCGGGGCATGAACTTCCGCGCTGCAGCAAGTGAGGAATGACCGTGACGACTTCACCCGCGACATTTCGTAACCTCACGACGGATGAGATGGAGGATCTACTCCGCCGAAAACATGTCGGACGAATCGCCTTTACCGATGGCCGGCGGGTGGACCTCGTGCCGATCAGTTATGTGTATAACGATGGCGCGATCTACGGCAGGGCAGCCCCGGGGACGCGCATGAGTGCGTTAGGCGGCCAACCATGGGTCGCATTCCAGGTCGACGAGATCCGCGGGCCCTTCGATTGGGAAAGCGTCGTTGCCAAGGGCACGGTGTACGTCGTCGAACCCGGGCTGAGCCCGAACCTCGACGAGCGCTATCAGCTCGCGCTGAAAATCATACGCTCGGCAATGCCTGAAGCGCTCACCGATGGGGACCCTGCGCCGGCGCGAACAATCGTTTTCCGGATGCACATCGATGAACTGGAGGGACGGGCGGCCGGCCAACCCGCCTTTCCATGACCGGAGCGCAGCCATTGGCATCAGTACCGCGATAAGCTCAGCACGGTCTGGTTCTCTCCGCCACCACGATCCCGAAATCGAGCGGGATGAGCGGCAGGTCGCGGAGGACCGCGATGATTCGAACTGGTGCTCCCGTCGTTTTCATCAACTCGAGAGCCGCGTCCAGGACAGGGCGTGCGAAGTCGGTGCCGTCCGTAGCAACCAGGATTGGCGCGTCAGGCAGTAACCGCGGCGCCGGAGTGACGGCGCGGACGGGAAGGGCGGCAATGGTCATGGTGCATGCTCCGGGTGTTGGAACCTGCCCCACGAT
>CAMPKM010000411.1 GCA_946887155.1 uncultured Gemmatimonadota bacterium | reverse complement strand
TGGCGCCGAGCGGTTATGGGCAGCGCGCCCTGATCGTGGCGCCGGCCCGCGCCGGCAAGACCATGCTGCTGCACGCGCTCACTGAAGGGATCGCGATCAACCACCCTAACGCGACGCTGCTGATCCTGCTGGTGGACGAGCGGCCGGAGGAAGTGAGCGAGGCGATTTCGTGGGGCGTTGGCGAAGTCATTGCGTCGAGCTTCGACCAGCCGGCGGCGCGGCACGTCCAGGTGTGCGAGATGGTGATGGAACACGCTCGCCGGCTCGTGGAGATGGGCAAGGACGTGGTCATCGTGCTCGATTCACTGACCCGCATGGCCCGGGCCCACAACACCGCCGAACGCGGGACGGGCCGCACGCTCTCGGGCGGGCTCGACACGTCGGCGATGGCAAAGCCAAAGGCATTCTTCGGCTCGGCGCGATCGGTCGCCCCACGCGATGGCGGCGGCAGCCTGACGATCATCTCGACCGCGCTCGTCGAAACCGGCTCACGAATGGACGACGTGATCTTCGAGGAGTTCAAGGGAACCGGCAACTGCGAGATCAAGCTGGATCGATCGCTCGCCGAAAAGCGGATCTTCCCTGCGTTCGACATCGCGGCCAGCGGCACGCGTCGGGAGGAAAAGCTGTACCGTCCCGAACAGCTGGAGGCGGTTTACACCCTGCGCCGGGGGCTCCAGCAGATGCCACCACAGGCTGCGATGGAGTGGATGATCAAGCGGATCGCCGGGACGCAGAATAACGACGCGTTGCTGTCGGGACTCTGAGAGTTGATGAGTTGATGAGTTGAGAAGTCATCAACTCATCAACTCGACTCACTCATCCATTCTGGCCTTCGTGTCCAGGTTCAGGGCGGCGCTGTTGATGCAGTAGCGCATGCCCGTTGGATTCGGGCCATCATCGAACAGGTGGCCGAGGTGTGCACCGCAGTTTTCGCACATGACTTCGGTGCGGCGCATGTTGTGGCTGCTGTCGTCCGCGGTCTTGACGGCCGACGTGTCGAGGGGCTCGAAGAAGCTTGGCCACCCGCTCCCCGATTCGAATTTTGTCTCGGACGAGAACAGGGGGTGACCGCAGACCACGCAGCGGTACACGCCGTCTTCGTGACAGTCCCAGTACTTCCCGGAAAAGGCGCGCTCAGTGCCCTTCTCCTGGGTGACGTGGAACTGTTCGGGATCGAGCCGGGATTTCAGATCGTCATTGTTGGGCATGGGAAGCTGATAGGGAGAAACTGGTATTGGTTGTTGGTTAGTGGAACTGGTATTGGTAGCGGTACTGGATACCGGGTACTGGTACTGGTATGGCCTAACGAATCGCGCCTGCCGTTCCGGAACGTCGGGGGTCGGCGCCAGCGGTCACGACTCCGTTCCCGATGACGACGGCGGCGCCGTAGCCCATGCGCAGTTCTCCCCTGACCGAGATCCGGTTGAATTCGTATCCCATTTCGCGCAGCTGAGCCATCACGTCAGGCGAAAAGCCGTCTTCGATGTCGACCGTCAGTCTTCGAGGAGCTCCCGGAGCGGGCGCCGCGCCGCCGCCTCGACCCGAGGGAATGAACCGCGGGAGTTCGAGCGCCTGCTGGGGACCAAGGCCGAAATCGACTACGCCGACCAGCGTCTGATACACGGCGCTCGTTATCCACTGGTTCCCCGCGGCGCCAACCGCAAGAATTGGCCGGCGATCGGCTCCGGTGCCACGAAACACGATCGTCGGAGCCAGCGTGCTTCCGTGGCGGGCAAATGGAATACGCGCTCCGTAGCCATTTGGGTCCGTTCCGTACGACGTGAGCTTGTCGTTGTACAGGAAACCAAGTCCCGGCGAGACATAAAAGTTCCCGCCCCAGGTACCGAGTGTCTGCGTGACGGCGACGACGTTGCCATCAGCGTCAGCGACCGCGAACGCGGTCGTCCCGCTGGCTCGGCACACCGCACCGGCGGCGTGGAGCACGCCGTTGCAGTCATCGTGCGCCTGCGAAACATCGGGACCAGGATTGGTGGTGCGCCGGGCGGAATCGCAGGCGGCGATGTTGTTGGCGGCGCCGGTCGGCAACAACTGGCCCGGGTCATAACACTTCCAGCGGGCGCGAGCCGTGTCCTTGCTGGAGAAGGCGGTGGTATTGACTGGCCACAAGCTCGGATCCCCCGTGCGCCCGCGACCCGATGGCACCAGTTGCCAGGCGGTGACCATCGCGTGTAACGTCGCCGCGTCGTCGGTATAGAGCTTGGGCTGCTGGAACTGCTCCAGCAGGTTGAGCTGAGCGACCAGCGTGGTCCCGCCGCTCACCGGCGGCGCGGCAGAGTACACCGTGGTGCCGCGATACGTTGTTGTAAGCGGTTCGCGTTCGGCGGCAAAGTACCGCGACAGGTCGGTCAGACGGATGGCGCTTCCCTTCCCGCGCAAGTCACTCACGAGCCGTTCGGCTACTGCGCCGCGGTAGAAACCGTCGGCGCCGGCACGCGCGATCTGTTCCAGCGTCCAGGCGAGATCGGGATTCTTGATCGTATCGCCGGCGAGCTTCGGCTTTCCGTCCTTGAAGAACAGCGCCTTGCTGGATTCGTACTTCGCGAACGTAGCTCGCTCCCTCTGAAGCGTCGTGGCCAGGCCTTCACTGACTTCGTAGCCGTTCCGTGCGGCGCGGATCGCCGGGGCAAGGAGGTCCGCCCACGCGACCTTTTTCGAGCCGTGGCGAGTCCAGGCGGTGTGCATGCCGTGCACCGTACCGGGGACCATCGCCAGGACGGGACCATCACTGGGGTACCGGCCGTTCTCCATGAGCGATGCGTTCCACAGCGTGGCTTCCTCGGGAACGCGCGCCATGAATTCGATCAGCGTGGGTTTGTCGAGGCCCGGCACCTGGATCAGCATTTCGCCGTAGCCGCCCACGCCGCTCGCATCCGGCTCGACGACGCCAAGAGCGAACGAGACCGCGACCGCAGCATCGACCGCGTTTCCGCCTTTGCGGAAGATCTCGAGCCCCGCTTCGGTCGCAACGGGATGCGCGCTGGACACGGCGGCCCGGCCCGAAGCATCCGGGCGCAGTGGCGGGCGTGCGCGAGACAGTTCGTACAGCACACGCTCGAGGGCGATGTCGTCGGTCGCCGCGAGGGCACGGGTCCGGTACGTGTCCTTGAGCGCCGTCCACCGGGTTTGGCGTTCATCGCCGGCGGCGTCGAAATAGACCCGGTTCATCCGGTTCCAGACGCGATCAAAGGCTTCCGCGTTCCGCGTGGCACGATTGAGCGTTACCGCGACCGGGACGTTCACCGGCGTCTCGTCAGGCGCGACCGGCGCCGACACGACCGCCAGTTGCTGCGTGGACGGCGTGAACGACTCCGACGCCACGCGATCGATGGCGCGATCGGGGTCGCCGTTGTATCCAGGTTCATCGGCGCCTCGTTCGGCGACGATGATCGTGCGGCCATCCGGCGCCCAGGCCGGCACTCCGCGCCGTAGTGTTACCGTATTCACGTACGTCCCGTTC
>CAMPKM010000410.1 GCA_946887155.1 uncultured Gemmatimonadota bacterium | reverse complement strand
CGTTCGCGGAATAGTTATGACGGCCACCGAACCACCGGCCGGTTCACGACGAACCTCAAGGCTCCCGGCTGCACCATACAACTCGCCAAGCCGTTCACGTGTGTTCCTGATCCCGGTCCCTCGGCCGTTGATCGATGTCGTGTCGATGCCAGGGCCATCGTCGCGGACGGTCAGTGTCAGCGTACCGTTTGCCACGTCGGCGGTGACGTCGATGCGACCGGCGGTGGATGTGCGCGAAACACCGTGCCGCACGGCGTTCTCCACCAGCGGTTGCAGGATGAGTGGCGGCACGGGGACCTCGAGCGCCTCGGCGGATGCATCGATGGAGCAGCGCAATCGATCAGGGAACCGCGCCTCCTCGATCGCCAGGTACTCGCGGACCATCTCCAGTTCGTCGGCGAGCGGAATCTCCTGCTGGTCGGTCGAGTCCTGGACGCGGTGGAACAGGCTGCCTAACCGGTCGAGCATCTCGTCGGCGCTGTCGGCGCGGCCGGATCGCCAGAGCTGGCCGATCGTGTGCATCGTGTTGAACAGGAAGTGCGGACGGATCTGTGCGTTGAGCGCCTGCAGCCGCGCGCGCGTGAGCTGACCTTCGAGCCTCGCGAGATGCAGTTCGCGGGCACGCGTCCGGCGATAGAACATCACCGCCTGCGTAACCGCGAGTATGGCGCCGTAGATGAACAGTGCGACGTGGAGACGGATGGTCGCCCAGAGCGCGCCCTGCTGCAGCAGCACACCGAGGCTGTTGAACTGACCGCTCAGGATCCAGTACGAGAGCACCACCAGCGCACTCGTGACGAACGCCAGTACGACCGCGGCAACGACGTGGACGCCGAGGTGAGAACGCCAGCGACGGGCGTCGAGGGGGAATCGGCCGGCCAGGTATACGATGACCAACGTAGCCGGGATCCACGTCAACGTCTGGATCAACGACGTCCTGAGGGCGGGCCCGAGCGCGACCTGCTCCGCGCCCTGCAACGTGGCGCCGAGCGAACTCTGCGCGCCTAACACAAAGCCTGCTGCCGCCCACGTCGCGCAAACGACGAGCACCAGCCGCGCGGTCAGGCGCGGCCGCGCGTCCAGGCCGGGAATGTCGCTGCTGCTGTCGATGATGACTCCGTTGCTGCGTGGCGTCAGAAGCCTAACGTTCGGGAGTACTTGAGGATGAATGCCCGGGATAGCGACAGCGGCGCCGGAGGCAACGTCGGATCCCGCGTTCGGTCGGTATCCAGTCCTTCATTATAGACCAGCCAGAGGTCGGTCCCCTCGGCGAAGGCATAACGCAAACGGACGTTGAAGTCGAGCCTCTCGCTCGTCGAGTTGTATTGCACGATCGAGCTGGCCGACGCGCTGGAGTTCAGTGCCGACCGGACGCGGAGCCGGCCGACTTGCAGTGTTGCCGCCTGGTTGCGCACCGGAAAGTCGAGCCTCGTCAATTGATACTCGCCGCCCAACTCGAGATATGGCGACACGTTCCAGGTAGGGGCGGCAATGACCTGCATCCGGTTTCCGTCGAAGTACGTGCCGCCTCGCGCATCTACGTCCATCCTGAGCTTCGCGCCCGCCGGCATGGACCACACGACCTGGAGGTCGGCAAAGTCGTAACTCCCCGCGGGGACGTCGATCACGCCGCCGATGCTGAAGGGCTGCTGGACGTTTTCGCGAAACCACTTGGGCTCGATCCAGCCGCCACCGCCCGCCTTGGTATCCCACTGGACCCAGACCGCCCACTGTGCCGACTCCAGAGCGTTGTCGCTGTTGCGCCACGTCTGGATCGCAAGCGCGCCGGGATAGATCCGGCGAAAGAAGGAATGGTTGTCGGTGAAGATGAAATAGTTGCCGAAGATGTTTGCCGATGTGAAATCGCTTCGTGGCAGGAAGCCCAGACTGGGCATGAAGGCGGGCCCGGAACGTGTCGCGTTGACCTGGTACTGCAGGCCCCGGCCCACTCGCCGATCCCAGCGCAGGTAGTACTGGCTGCGGTCGTTGATGGACGTGCCTGACGAGTCGGACTCGTCGAACGTTGACATCCACTTGACGGTCAGGTAATCGTCCCCACGCACATGAATCGATGCGTCGGCGCCGAGTCCGGTGTTCTCGTCTCCGCCTCCGCGTAGCGACGTGATCATGAGGCCGGCGGTCGACTGCGGGTTCAGCACGGGGCGACGGAGCCTCAGCACGCCAAAGTTCTCGCTGGGCGAAGTGCCCTGCTCGTCGGTCTGCATCTCGAGCAACCCGACGTCCCATGCGCCGGCGCGTCCAACCAGACGCCCGCCCGCGAGGATGGGAACCGGCGTGAAGTCCGATGCGAGTCCGATGCGGCGCGAGTGGAAGAGTCGCGTGCCGCCGCCACCCACGAAGTCGAACAGGCCGCTGTTTTCCTGGAAGAACCGGCGTCGCTCGGGATAGAAAAGCGGAAAGCGATCGAGATTGACTTGCTGGTCGTCGGCTTCGACCTGCGCGAAGTCGGTGTTGACGGTCAGGTCGAGGGTGAGGCGGCTGGAGAGCGGGTAGCGCACGTCAAGTCCGAGCTCACTCGCGTTGCCGCGTTCGGTGGTGAAGCCAGGTTGTGTTTCGACGACGGCGCGGTTGGTGGAAGCCAGTGCGTAGGGAGTGACATAGAGCGGCGTCCTCGTCCGGACGTCGCGCATAACGACATCTCGCGCGACTGACGGGCGCCTGAACTCGAAACGCGGGTCGATCTCGGGGAATGTGACGCGTTCGCCTGTACGCGATACGAGTCGCGTCAGGGTGAGGCCCATGAGCGCCCGACCATCTGCGCCAACCTTGAAGCCCAGGCTCGAGAAGGGGATCCTGACTTCGCTGAACCAGCCGGTCGCGGTGACAGTTGACCGCGCCGTCCAGAAGGTATCCCAGCTGTCATTGAGGGTCTGGCCGTCGTCGGAAACGAGGATGTCGAAGCGGATGCCGCCGGGAGTGGTGCCGAACCACTTGGCATTCTGGTTGTCATTGAAGGCATCGATGTAGATCGCGAAGGCATCGTCGCCGTTCCAGCGGTCGCGGTAGAGCGAGTTCACACGAATACCGGAAGGGTCCGAGTCGTAGAACCATCCGGCCGCGTAGAAGTACTCGTCGTCGTAGGCCACGCGGATCTCGGTCCGCTGGGTCGGCGGGCCTTTGAACACCGGGGCGTACATCGTGAGCGGCAGCGGCGGGATCTGCTGCCACACAGGTTCGTCGAGGCGTCCGTCCATCGTGATCGGGCCGGTGAGCCGCGAGAGCTCCATCGGCGTTTCCTGCGCGGCCGCGACGGCAGGGACCAACGCCGTGATGAGCAGGAGCGCCGTCCAACCTCCACGTGTTCGGATCATGAGGAGTCGAATGTTACGAAGGGGCAGATCCGGCGGCATGTGCCGGACGTCACGATCTGGTCACCATGGCTTGTCAGATCTCCCCGCTCGCGGAATACTTCAGCATGTGATGCGAACCATAACCGTCGCCCACCTAAAAATCTCCATTC
>CAMPKM010000409.1 GCA_946887155.1 uncultured Gemmatimonadota bacterium | reverse complement strand
CGACCGGTGCCCCATCGACGTCTGTCTGGTCGAAATCCCGGCCGGCGCGAAGCGGGATGCCTAACGCGGCGAAATACCCGGGCGTTACGTGATGCCGGCGCGCGGCGACGCCGTCCGCGTCCGCCTCGGCGCCTTCCGGTTCCAGCGTAATCTGGTACCAGCCACTCCCCGGAAATCCGGGCCCCTCCGCCGAGACGCTTCGCACGCCGGGAACCGCGGCAAGCTCAGTGGTCAGCGTTCGAACCAGCCCCCAAACGTTGACATTGGTCTTGAACCGGTCAGCGGTCAGGTCCAGCCGCAGACTCAGAACGTTCTCCGGCCGGTACCCGAGGTCCGTCCCGAGAAACCGGCTGAATCCCTTGACCATCAACCCTGCACCCGTCAGCAGCGTCAGGGCGAGGGCCACTTCAAGGACCACCAGTCCACGTTGCAGGCGCAGGTGCTTCCGGCTGGCCGTACCACTACGGCCCCCTTCACTGAGGCCGTCTCCGATGGATGCCTTTGCCGCAAACACCGCCGGAATCGATCCGGCCAGCAATGCGCAAACCAGGGCAATGGCGACCGACACGATGACAACGATCGGGTGCAGCCGCGGCCGAATATAGCTCTCGAGCTGCAGGCTACCCGACACCTGCAGGAGATGCACCGTGATCGCGCACAGGCCAAGACCAGCCACAGCGGATACCAGGACCAGTCCGGTGCTTTCGAGCAAAGCATGACGTGCGAGTCTCGACGCGCTCGCTCCGAGCGCGGCGCGAACCGAGAGCTCGCGCCGCCGCGAAAGGGCGCGTACGAGCTGCAGATTCGCAACGTTAGTGCCCGCGATCAGGAGCACAAAGATGCCCGCGCCGAACATGGCAAGCAGCGGATTGCGTAGCCCGCCAAGGTACGTCTCAGTCAGCGGCGTTATCGCGAACGACAGGTTCGCGTTTTCGGTCGGGAATGTCTGCTGGAGATTCTTCGACAGGGCGTCGACGCGACGCTGTGCATCGCCTGGCGTGACGCCAGCTTTCAATCGCGCAATGGCAAACAGCCACCGAAACTGACGAGACTCGGTGTAATGCGCTCCGTAAACGTTATGCGCCGTGCCGAGTGGCAACCATAACTGCGCGTTGTCGGATAGACCGGCAAAACCTTCACTGGCAACGCCGATGATGGTGTATGGCGTCTCATTGAGCCGGACCGTCTGGCCGATGGCAGAGGGATTTGCGCCGAATCGGCGCTGCCACAGGCCATGGCTGAGCACTACCACGCGTTCAGCATCCGGCGGCCGATTCTCCGCATCCGAGAAGGAACGGCCGTGCATCATCGGGATTCCGAGTATGCGGAAGTACGCCGGTCCAACCATTTCGCCGTTCAGGTGTTCGACCTCGCTGCCAGCCACGAGATTGAATGAGCGCGCATTCGATACCGCGGCGACCGCGTCGAATGCCGGTTCCTCTCCGGCTAGTGCCTGAGCATCAAGGACACTCATGGGGAACTGCTGGACCGCACCTCCCCGCTGCATGCGGCCGCCGAGCGTTACCAGCGATGCGGCGTCGCGGTATGGCAGCGCTTCGATGACCACGGCATGCACCAGCATGAACGTGGTCGCTGTCGCCCCAACACCGAGTGCGAGGGTAGCGCAGGCAACGATCGTGAACGTCCGGCTGCGCGCCAGACTCCTGATGGTGATACGAAGGTCCTGCCACATACGATGGCCACGGTCGAATGGAAGCGTGCGGTCGCTGCCGCTCAAACACTCCACGCGCGAGCGCGCTGTCCAGCCCGGACCAGCACTGGTCTTCTCTTTTGCGCAAACCGGCCTGCCGTGAACACCCGTGTCACTGCCCGGCGCATTTCACCGGGTACGTCACGCCCGCTTCAGCGATTTCGGCGAACGACTTGAGCGACTCGGTGTTCGTCGTGGGCCAAAGGCGAACGAAGCCGCGGCCCTTCCCTTTCCAGTTTCCGTACTCCCTGATCCACGAGAGCGGTCGTCCGCGTTCGTCCTGACTCAATACTATAGATACGGTATCGCCAGCCACGGCCCACGCACCGGTGAACTGACGCGGCAGGCCCATGCAACGGCCCGCGTCGGTGAGCCACGCGCCATATTCGCCGTATTCGGTGCTGTCGTGATTCACCCCGAGCAGTCGTGTCGACCGATCCCTTCGCATGGCGCGCAGCGCGCCTGTCGCCGGGTCGATGTCTTCAGTCAGCGGGGCCGTGCCAAGCCAGACCACCTTGCCACCCGATTCCAGGTATCGGCGGAAGGTGGACGTGGGCTCACCGTCGACCCCCATCACCGGCAGCGGCGTCACCATCGCGAAGACGATCACGCTCGGCACGCTGTCGCGGATTCGCTCCAGCATGAAAGGCTCGAGGCTGGTGCCATTCAACCGCTCGAACCCGCGGAAGAATTCCAGGTATTGGGCAATGCGCTCGATGCCCGGGCCTCGGCCTAACGATGACACGCGCCGGAGCGAGTCATCCCAGAATACCGCGCGGCGCGGCGCGGGCCCCTGGTGCGTCATTACCGCGTACAGCGCGCCGTCGTCCGCCCCGACGTAGATGACGCTGTCGGCGAGCACCGGCGACGCGTAGATGGCGGCGGGGAGCTTGAAACTCCATTGCGTCGCCCCCGTGGCCGCCTGGCGGGCGTGCAGCCACCCCAGCGCATCCGCGGCGTAGACCACACCCGCGGACAACGCGGGTGACGCCCAGTGCCACGAGTTCAGCGTCTGACGCCACACAACGCGGCCGCTGTCGATGTTGAGCGCGTACAGCAGCCCCGTGTCCGACGTACCGCCAAGCACCAGCGAGTCAGCGACGACAGGGGACACCACGCCCCATGACGTCCCCTCGTGCTCGATGTGCCACTTCTTCGACCCGTTGGCGGCATCGACGGCGTAGAATGCGCCATCCCGCGAACCGAAAAAGACGGTGCCATTGGTGACGTTAGGCGACGATACGATCGTGCGCCGGTCATAGTCGGCTTCACGCGAGCTGAGGTCCGCGCCGGCCGTCCGGAATGTCCACCGCACGCGCCCACTGTCGATCCCGATCGCGTAGAGCAGGCCGTCGGCGGAACCGATAAACGCCGTACCGTTCGCGATCGCGGCCGAGCTGCGGATGCGCCCCTGGGTCGGCACCCGCCATCGCTCGTGCCCCGTTCGCAACTCGAGTCCGTACACGTTGCCGTCACCGGCGCCGACGACCACCAGGTCACCGCTGATGGCCGGCGAGGATTGATAGTAGTCCCAGCCCTCACGGCCCCAGGCCCAGGGCACCACCTGGCCCGTGCGCGTCGCCCAGCGTGGTCGACCGGTGCGCGCGTCAACGGCGTGAATCGTTCCGTCGCGCGATTGCATAACGACCAAGCCAGCCGCCACCGCCGGTGTCGACCCGATCGGGCTGGAGGCGTCGAAGCGCCAGAGCTCCTCGCCCGTTGAACGATTGATGGCGTAGAGGCACCCGTCGGTGCTGCCAATGTAGAGAGT
>CAMPKM010000408.1 GCA_946887155.1 uncultured Gemmatimonadota bacterium | reverse complement strand
CTCCGCCACCAGGCGGGCCCCCGCGCCGAACACGGCGCCGGCCCGGCGTTCGGCGACGACGTCGAGCATCGCCACGTGCTCCTCTTCCGCCACCAGGCCTAACGCGTCGCGAACGGCCGTCGTCGTCAGGCGGCCGTCGTGGAAGGCCAGCACCTGGTCGGTGAGGCTGAGCGCGTCACGCATCGAGCCATCGGCGGCGCGACCGATCATCAGGAGCGCGTCCGCGTCGGCTTCGACGTTCTCCGACGTCAGTACCTTGTCGAGCCGGGCCCGGATCTCGGTGCTCGAAACCCGCTTGAAGTCGAATCGCTGCACGCGGCTCAGGACGGGAGCGGCGGTCTGGGCGATCTTCTGCGGCTCGGTGGTGGCGAAGACGAACACGACCCGCGGCGGCGGTTCCTCGAGGATCTTGAGGAGCGCATTCCAAGCCTCACGGGTGAGCATGTGCGCTTCGTCGATGATGTAGACCTTCCAGCGATTCTCGCCCGACGGGGCGTACATCGCGCGCTCGCGCAGTTCCCGTGCGTCGTCGACGCCGCGGTTCGATGCCGCGTCGATCTCGACGACGTCGAGACTCGACGATCCCGACCAGATCCGCACGCAGGACGTGCACTGACCGCACGGCTCGCCCGAGCTGTCCCGCTGTTCGCAGTTGAGCGCCATTGCCAGCACGCGAGCGAGGGTGGTTTTCCCCGTGCCGCGCGGGCCGCAGAGCAGGTACCCATGCGCCACGCGCCCCCGGGCAATCGCGCCGCGCAACGTATTGGACACGTGCGTCTGGACGGCGACGTCCGCGAAGCTCTTGGGCCGGTAACGGCGCGCCAGGGAAATCACGCTGGTTGCTCGGTTGCTCTGCTGGAAATGATTGCCGCGGGCTCCTGCACGAATGCATGGAATCCCGCGGCATACTCCAGGCCTGACGAAGCGACGAAAGACACCACGTGCCGCTGCTACCTTCGGGGTCCTGACGGAGTTGATGGGCTCGCGCCCTTCGGGACCTGGAGCAACGGGAAAACTAAGCCGTTTACCGCCCGGTCGCGACCGGGAAATCGCCTTACTGCCGCGACATCACCACCGGCCAATCCGAGGTATCTCCGAGCTCACGCCACGCCTCGTCGAGCGCATCCAGCAGCGCCAGCGCCGCCGTGCGGGCTTCGTCCTCCGAGATATCGAGGTGCAGCACCATCCGGAGGCGTGAGGGTGTCCAGACCGACACCAGCACGCCTTCCCGCGCGACCTTCCGGGCGACGTTCGCGGCATCGAGTCCAGGTGCCAGGTCCACCATGACGATGTTCGTTTCCGGCGGCATGACGGTCGCGGCGATCGCGCGATCGACGACATATGCGAAATCCGCGGCGCGCGCATGATCCTCGGCGAGCCGGGCGAAATGATGCTCCAGGCCGTATAGCGCGGCCGACGCGAGGATGCCGCTCTGCCGCATCACGCCGCCTAACCGCTTTCGCACCTCGTTGGCGCGATGCATGGTTTCGTCGTCGCCGGCAAGGATGGCGCCGGCCGGGCCGCCCAGCCCCTTGGAGAAGGACACCATCACCGTGTCCGACCACTCGGCAAATTCGGCGAGTGAACTGCCCGATGCGACCGATGCATTCCAGAGACGGGCGCCATCGAGGTGCACGCGGCACCCGCGTTCACGTGCCACGTCGTGCATCGCGCGAATGCCGGCGACCGGAGTGACCATGCCGCCGGCGCTGTTGTGCGTGTTCTCCAGGCAGACCATCGTCGCGCGCGGCAGGTAGGGATCGAAGGGCCGGAACGCGCGCGACAGAGACGCGGCGTCCATCATCGGTCCCTCGCTGCGCACGGTCCGGATCTGGACACCCGCCAGGCCCGCGGCGCCAGCCATCTCGCGCTCGACAATGTGCGAGAACTGATCGGCGTAGATCTCGGTGCCCCGTTCACTCAGGACCGCGATCGCGCACTGATTGGCCATCGTGCCGCTCGGGAAAAACAGGGCGCGCTCCTTGCCCAGGAGATGGGCTACCTGTTCCTCGAGCTTGCGCGTCGTCGGGTCGCCATCGAGATAATCATCGCCGACTTCGGCGCTGGCGATGGCCCGGCGCATGCCGGCGGTCGGCTTCGTGACGGTGTCGCTGCGTAAATCGCTCTGCATGGCGTAATCTGCGCCGTTGCATCCGGCCGCCGGAAGTCAGACGGCGGAGACATTCCGGATTTCATAAACCCGCGCCACCTCGGCGCCGACCAGGAAAATGATCGCCGAGTAGTACATCCAGAAGACGACCGAGATGATGGTGTACAGCGTCCCGGTATAGATCGTGGCGGGTGACAGGACGTCGGTCAATGCGGCATAACCGATGCGCGTCGCCTCGAAGACGATCCCGGCGGTCATCGCTCCCACGAATGCCGCCCGGGTGGGAATCCCCCGCACCGGAATGAAGCGGTACAGGAGGAAGATGAGCAGCACGACGAGCGCGAAGGCCAGCAGGAAGTTGATCAGGTACTCGAGACCGCCCATGACGTCGCTGCGCAGCCCCAGGTTTACGAGGAACTCGAAGCCGCGCGAGGTCGCGATGGCCATGTTTGCGGTCAAGGCGAGATAACCCGACAGCAGAATCGTCGCGACCAGCGTGAGCCGGAAATCGAAGAGCTTTCCGGCGACGACGCCGCGTTGCGTTCCAAAATCGAGCACCTGGCTGAGCGCACTGCGCAACGCGCCAAAGAGCCGCGCGGTGAACCAGACGTACGCGAACGCGCTCCACAAGCCGAGAGCCTTTCGCGACTGCAACACGCTGTCGATCAGGTCACCGACGGATTGCTCGGCGGCATTCGAATGCCGCGGGAGCAGCGTCTCCAGCAGTTGGTGAACCGTCACCGAGGTCCGTTCGGGCGTGTCGTTCAGCACGAACGCAAAAACGGATACGACGAGGAGCCCGAATGGCAGCGCGGCCAGCAACACGCCGAACGCGACGCCGCTGGCCAGGAAGAGGAGATCGTCCTCGGAGCTGTGACGCCAGATCCGTCGTGCATAGTCGACGACGGCCGCCCGAAACACGAGTAGCCTCGGCGGCTCCACGACCGCCGGGGCGTCCGCGGGCGCCCCCTGCGGTGGAATTGCGCTCAGTCGCCGCTGGCCTCGGGCTCGCCGCGACTCGCGCGCGCTTCGGACAACCGTCGTTCGAACGCCGTCCGCGCGTCACGGGCTGCCGCCTTGCCGCTGCGCACGGCGTCGTTGACGTCTTTTTTCCGCTCACGAATCACCGAACGCGCATCCTTCACCCGGGAGTCGAACTCCTCGCGCGCATCGGAGATGGCTTCACTGGCCCGTTCCCGCACGTCCCGGGCGATGTGACCCGCCGTGCGCTGTGCACGGCGAGCGCTGCGACGCATGTTGCGCCGGAGTTCGGCGCCGCTCGACGGCGCGAACAGCAGCGCCAGACCCGCTCCGATAGCCAGACCGGCGATGAACACGCCGCTGCTGCTGCCATTTCTCCGTTCGACGATCACCGTC
>CAMPKM010000407.1 GCA_946887155.1 uncultured Gemmatimonadota bacterium | reverse complement strand
ACGTCTCACGTCTCACGTCTCACGTCTCACGTCTCACGTCTCACGTCTCACGTCTATTTTCCCCGTCCACATCATGAGCGCCTGGTCCAGGCCCTAACGACGCGCTTCGTGCGGCGACCGGACTCGCCGCCAGGCCCGTGTCAGACGGGTAGCCGTGGGCCTGGCCCGCAACTCGAGCCAGTCAAGTACCTTCGCTGCCCACCGGAATTCCCGCGCGATCAGCACGGCGCCGATCGCGATCACGACAAGTCCGGGACCGGGAAACGCCAGCAGAAAGAGGCCGACCGGGAGGAGCATCACGCCGGCAGCGACGCGTAACACCCGCCCAAGGCCGCTGGCCGCCTCGCGGCGGTTGCGGTCGAACTGCTTCTGGAATCGCGACCCCGGTCGACCACGCTTGAGCTGCGCCCATTCCGCCTTCAATGTCTTGAACATGACTTGTTTACACCACGCCCCGACGGACGGCTCTCGCAAGGCCATCCGGCCCGAGCCGGGTTTGCGTCCGACCCGATCTCACTGGAAGCGGGGCGGTGCGGGCGACAGCTTCCATCCATGATCACCATCGACCCCATCGCCCGCGCCCTCGTGGCCGCGGACTCCGAGGCCGCCGACAAGCTCGGCGCGCCTAACTACGATGAATTCCAGAGCGACCGGGAAGTCTGGGAGCTGCTTCGCGAAAAGCCGTTCTCCGTGCTGCGCGTGACCATGCCGCATTGCGACGTGCGCACCCCCGAGGACATCGGCGACGAAGGCTCCAAGGCCACGCTCGCCCGGGCGGTCGCCAACATGGCACGCCTGATGTCCGACCCGATGGTCAGGAAGGCCATGCATATCCTCTGGGTCTATGAGATCACGCGCCCGGGACACGAAGGCGATCCGCAGATCGGACTCGGCGGGCTCGCTCGCACCAGCGAAATCAGGACGGCGGCAAACCCCCAGGGCTCCGTGATCCGGAACGAAGGCATTCGCGAGGTGAAGGCACAGGGCCGCGCCGTGCTGACGCAGGTCACGCACACCGACATGGGGACGGTCAACCTCGCGGTCGACGACGCCAGCGGCGAGTTCCTCGGCGCGTTAGGCGCGTACGCGCGCTCGAAGGCGCCGACGTTCGAGACGAAAGACGAGCAGGGAAACCGGCACCGCGTCTGGATCGTGGACCAGGAGCAGGACGTGGAACGCTTTCGCGCCATCGTGGCGCGCGAACCGCACGCCTACGTCGCCGACGGCAACCATCGCAGCGCCGCCGCCGCCATCCTCGGCTACGACCATTACCTCGCCGTCGTCTTTCCGGCGAGCACGATGACCATCGCGCCCTACAACAGGCTGGTCGACGTCGCCCGTGACCAGCGCGCGGTCCTCGTCAGCGGCGTGCAGAAGGCCTTCCAGGTCGAGCGCCATCCGGGTCCGGGCGCGTTGCAGCCGCTCGCCACGCACGACATCGGACTGTACGATGGATCGAACTGGTGGCACCTCCACCCGAAGCCCGGCACCTTCGACCCCTCCGATGCCGCCCAGGACATCGATGCCGACATCGTCCAGCGGAAACTGATCGAAGGCGTGCTCGGAGTGAACGACGCCAGGGACGAACGCATTACCTACGTCGGCGCCAACCGGGACGGGGCATGGCTCCAGTCCCAGGTGGACCAGGGACTCCACGGCTGCGCCATCACCCTCCCGCCGGTAACGATGGAGCAGTTCATCCGCGTCTGCCTGCAGAACAGGCTCATGCCACCAAAGTCCACGTGGTTCGTGCCGAAAATCCGCAGCGGACTCGTCATGGCCATGGTGTAGGTCAGCGCTCAGCCTGCGTTTTCGACGGGGCAAGCCCGGGGCGCCGCGATCGATTCGTTCGTCTCCGCCCGGGTTACGCTGAGGTATTGCACCTTCGGCGGCATCGTGGGCGCAAGCGTGATTGCGACGCGGACTCGGCCTCGATCGCACTGCATCATCCACTGGCCGCGAAGCGCGTTCTCCACGACAAACGGCCCTTCGTTGCGGCACGGACCGACGTCTTCCGTCACGGCCGCGATCGCGCGCTGGCGCCGCTCTCTTGCCTCATCGCGATAGAGGTTCATGGCCGCCACGCTGTCCGCCAGTTGATCGTTCCACGACACAACGAGCCGAGACACCGCGTCGCGCGCCGACACCAGCGCGGCGGACGGCACCGGCTCGCGCGGCTGGAGCGCACCGGTACGCGCCAGCGCCTCGAAGGCCTGGTTTATCACGTTGCCCCAGCCGGTGTAGGTCAGGCTGCCTAACGCGATGATGGCGACGCCCCGGTCGGGCAGCCAGCGCATCTGCGACCCGTAACCGGGCAGGCCGCCGCTGTGGGCCACGACATGGCCGAAGTCGCAGTTCTGCGTGATGCCCAGGCCGAATCCGTAACCGCCCGAGCTGAGCGAGATCACGCTGTCGCGCCCGCTGAGCGTCACTCGCGACGGGCGCGAACGCCATAACTCCTGCATCTCGCGCACCGAAGCCCGCCGAACGGGACCCTCGTCGGGGTCATTGCGGGGCGGATACGCCGACATCAGGTACGCCACCCAGCGACCGAGGTCATCGATCGACGTGAGTATGCCACCCATCGCGCCAAAGGCACCGTCGGGAAGTGGCGGCTCGAGCTTCCACTGCCCGTCTTCCAGGCGATAGCCTCGCGCCAATCGATCATGCGGCACGCGCGCCGCTTCCAGCGTCGTCGACGTCATCCCCAGGGGCTGCAGGATGTTCTGCCGCAGGTATTCGGCATAGGGCATTCGCGAAATGCGCGCGACGATGCGGCCAAGTATCGCGAACCCGTAGTTGGAATACTCGTAGGCCATCCCGGGCGCGTTCGAAAACGGAATGCCACCACGCATCATTTCCGCCATCTGGTCGTCGGTCGCGTCGAGCTGCTGGTCGCCCCACGGGTTGTCCTCCGGAAACCCCGTGGCGTGCGACAGCAGATGGCGAATCGTCAGGCGTGGGGAATCGGTCGTCGGGTAGGCGAGGCCCGCCAGTTCCGGGATGTATTCCTCCGCCGGATCGTCGAGCGAGAGTTTTCCCTCGTCACGCAGCTTGAGGATCGAGAGCGCGGTGAAGCTTTTGGTCATGGACGCGATCCGGAACACGCTGACCGAGTCTACTGGCGCCTTCGTGTCGATGTCACGAACTCCGGAAGTGCCCCGGTGGACCAACTGTCCATCGATGAGGATGCCATATGCGATTCCCGGCACGCGGTTGGTGGCCGCGAACGACCTGAACAGCGAGTCGATCTCCGGCATCGCCGCCATCAGTTTCGAGGTGCGGTCGGGATCGGCGAAGCGGGCTGGCGCATAATCGCCGAGGCCACGGGCGGCATCCGACGACGAGCAGGCGCCAACGGCGACGATAGACAGGATGAGTGCGGTGCGCATGGGGGCGGATCGGCAGAACGGATTGGTGGGCCAGAGCGAACGCTGGAACCCATGCAGCCCCCCGGTCAAGCAACCCGTTCGAACTCCAGCCATCCCAACTC
>CAMPKM010000406.1 GCA_946887155.1 uncultured Gemmatimonadota bacterium | reverse complement strand
GACACGGGGTCAGACACGGGGTCTGACCCCGGGTCTGACCCCGAACTCGGCTGACCCCGTGGCTTAGTGGCGGAAGAGGCGCCGGCCGGTGAAAACCATCGTCATGTCGCGCTCGTTGGCGGCGGCGATGACTTCCTGGTCACGGACCGAACCACCTGGCTGGATGATCGCGGTCACACCCGCCTCAGCCGCTTGTTCAACGCCGTCCCGGAATGGGAAAAAGGCGTCAGATCCAAGCGCCGATCCCTGTGTGTCGTGTCCGGCCGTCTTCGCCTTGTGGACGGCCATGAAGGCCGCGTCGACGCGCGACATCTGGCCGGCGCCGATGCCAATGGTCGCGCGATCTCGTGTCAGGACGATTGCGTTCGACTTCACACTGGCCACCGCGCGCCACGCAAACGACAGATTCTCCCGCTCGGCGTCCGACGGCGCTCGTTCCGTCACGACCTTCCACGACGTCTCATCAGCCAGTGCCGGTGTGCGCTCCTGCACGAGGAACCCGCCGCGCACCCGCTTCACGTCGAGCGCATCACGTCCCCAGGCTGCCGTGCCCTGCAGGACGCGAAGGTTCTTCTTCCGTCCCAGGATCTCGATCGCCTCGTCGTCAAATGAAGGTGCCACGATGCATTCAACGAAAAGCGAAGAGATCGCCTCGGCGGCCGTGCTGTCGACCGGTACCGTAAAGGCGATCACTGAACCAAACGCCGACACCGGATCACAGGCCAGCGCCTTGCGATAGGCATCACCAGCGTCGGTGCCCACGGCGATGCCGCACGGTGTCGTGTGTTTCACGATCGCGCAGCACGCATCGCTGCCGAACGGCTCGGTGGCGAGCAACGCGCCTTCGAGATCGAGCAGGTTGTTGAACGAGAGTTCCTTGCCACCGAGTTGGCGCAGCGCCGAGATGCCGTGACGACCATCCTCGGCGTAAAATGCCGCTCGTTGTTCCGGGTTCTCGCCGTAGCGAAGCGACTGCGCGCGGCGCGCATGCATCGTTATGTCTTCGGGGAACCGCTCGCCACGCTGTTGCGAGAACCAGCCCGAGATGGCTGCGTCGTAGGCGGCCGTGTGCGCGTAGACCTTCTCGGCGAGTCGCCGGCGAAGGACAGGGTCGTCGGCGTTGTCGCGGATACTGCCAAGCACCACCCCGTAATCCGAGGGATCGACCAACGCCCACACCGACTGGTGATTCTTGGCGGCGGAGCGAAGCATCGATGGTCCACCGATGTCGATCTGCTCGACGACGTCCTCGAACGAAGAACCGGCGCGTGCCGCGGTCTCGCGGAAGGGATACAGGTTGACGGCGACGAGGTCGATGGTGCCGATGTCATGCTGGGCGATAGCCGCCATGTGTTCGGGTACGTCCCGCCGAGCCAGCAGTCCGCCATGCACCGCCGGGTGCAACGTCTTCACGCGCCCGTCGAGCATCTCAGGGAATTTCGTCAGCGCCTCGACATCGCGTACCGCGAGGCCGGCGGCGCGAAGGGCTTTCGCGGTTCCTCCGGTCGACACCAGGTCCCAGCCAAGTGACACCAGTTCTCGGGCAAAGTCGTCGGCGCCGGTCTTGTCGTACAGGGAGAGCAGGGCAGTGGGCATGGTCAGGACAGATGGCAGATGACAGAAGGCGTGTTCAGGGCAGGCTCGGTTCGCTCAAGGCAAAACCTTCCGCGAACTCGACTCGGTTGTCCTTCGTCAGTCGAATGAGGCCGCCGGCGACTGCGTCGACGACGATCGGGTAGAAGCGGTGTTCTGCCTCGAGCACTCGTTTCGCGATATCGTCAGGCGAATCAGATGGATACACCGGAACGGGCCACTGCGCGATGATCGGTCCCTGGTCGTAGTGATCGTCCACGAAGTGAACCGTCGGTCCCGTCAGGCGCACTCCACTCGCCACCACGGCCTCGTGCACGTTGTGACCGTACATCCCGGGACCACCGAAGGCCGGAAGCAGGGCAGGGTGCACGTTGATCATCCGGCCATGGAAATGCCTGACGACATCCGCGGGAACGAGACGAAGGTATCCGGCCAGCACGAGCATCTCCACTCGATGTGTGGCGAGGATCGCCATCAGGCCGCTGGTGCGCGCTTCCTTGTCCATCGCGATGGCCGTCACTCCGGCATCACGAGCGCGTTGCAGGACCCCAGCTGCGGGTTGGTCACTGGCAACCAGCACGATCTGCGCCGAGCCGCGCTTCCCCAGCGACGCCTGATGATCGAGGATCGCCTGCAGGTTCGATCCGCCGCCCGAGGCGAGCACCGCCACGCGCATCATGCGCGGCGAAAAACGTTGAACTGCGTCACATTTCCAGCCACGTCACATACCCATCGATGGTTTCAGCGAGGGAGCCTGCGACAAGATGGCGTTCGCGAGCGAGAGCGAGATCCTGGTCGGGCGTGCTGCCGGAAGGGACGAGGCGCGCGAACCCGCCCAGGTCGAGTCCCGGTTGCACATCGCGGAACCGGTCCCCGACAAAGAGCGACTTCGACAAGTCGATGTCGAATTTCGACGCGGCTCGTTCATAGAGCAGCGTACCCGGCTTCCGGCAGTTGCACGGTCCTGACACGGCCGGATAGTGCGGACAGTGAAACGTCGCGTCGATGTGCGCGCCCGCAGCTTTCATCAATGCATCGAGCCTCGCCCGGGTGGATTCGTACTGCGATTCGGTCAGCAAACCCTGCGCGATACCCGACTGATTCGTCACCACAATTGCAAGCAGGCCCAGCTCGTTGATTTTCCGGACGGCATCAGTGGCACCCGGCAACAGGTGAACCTGATCCGGGTCGGCGAGGTAGTTCGCATCCACGATGAGGGTACCGTCGCGATCGAGAAACGCGGCGCGTCGTTGCCCGGTCATTCGGTCAGCGCGCGAATGACCGCGCTGGCGAATGCCTCGTCGTGCGCGACCGCAATCGAACGAAGATCGAGGAGCACGCGATCGTCGACGATCCGTCCGACGACGGGCTCGCGTGCCGCGCGCAGCGTGCGTTCGGTATCAATGACGTTGCTCCGCAACGCAACGGACCACGATCCGAGGCGCGCAGTGGGGAATGCTCCTCCGCCAACCGCTGCCTCACTGGCCACGACCTCGCATGACACCCCCGCGTTATGCAACGAGGTCGCCAGCATGACGGCGCGGGCGCGAATCGACTCGACAGGTGCTGTCACCATGGCCAGCGCCGGAATCTCGCGAACCGCCTGCTGCGGATCCCGATACAGCGAGAGTGTGGCCTCGAGCGCCGCGAGGGTGAGCTTGTCGACACGGAGGGCCCGGGTCAGCGGGTTCTTTCGGCAGGCGTCCACTGCCTGACGAGTGCCGGCGAGGATTCCCGCCTGCGGTCCGCCGAGCAGCTTGTCGCCGCTCATGACGACGAGTGTGGCGCCGTCGCGAATGGCGTCGCCGGCAGTCGGTTCGCCATGGAGGCCGTACTCCTCGAGCCGGATGAGCAGACCACTGCCCAGGTCCATGATCAGCGGAACGCCGCCGTCGCGCGCCAGGGG
>CAMPKM010000405.1 GCA_946887155.1 uncultured Gemmatimonadota bacterium | reverse complement strand
GGATCGTTCTGGATCAAGTTCGTCACACCGGGCTATCTGGAAGCGCTTCGCATTCCGCTGCGCGCGGGGCGGCCGATCGAGGCAGGCGATCATGAGAACGGTACGCCGGTGGTCGTCATCAACGAGGAGGCGGCGAGACAACTCTTCAATGGTGACGCTGTCGGTCGCACGATTGCGAACAGGAATCCCGACCTGAGTCGTGGTCGACCGCTAACCGTTGTCGGTGTGGTGGCATCGGTGCGCCAGCGCGATGTCACCGAGCCTGCAGGTCCGGAACTCTTTGTGCCGCTGGCGCAGCAGGCGAGCACAAATCCGCGACAAGGCACCATCGTCGTCCGTGCCGCGGGCAACCCGCGCGACCTGCTGCCTGTTGTGCGACGCATCGTGCGCGACGTCGACCCCGAGCTCGTGACCACGCGCCTGACGACGATGCACACCGTGGTTGATGAATCGCTGGTTCAGTATCGATTTCTCATGCAACTGACTGGCGCTTTTTCGGTACTCGCGCTGGTGCTCGCCGTCGTCGGACTCTTTGCGGTGGTGTCGTACTTCGTCTCGCAGCGACAGCAGGAGATTGGCGTCCGATTGGCCATCGGTGCGCAGCGTCGTCAGATCATGACTCTCGTGCTGAGCGAAGGATTGTGGCTGGTGGCGGGCGGCATCCTGGTCGGTGTCCCATTGGCGTTCGCGCTCAGCCGCCTGGCCGCCGACATGCTGTACGAGGTCGGTCCGCACGACGTGCAGGCGTTCGTGGCAGCTCCCATCGCGCTCATCATTGCCACGGTATTTGCGGTCGCCCTGCCAGCGCTCCGTGCAAGCCGATTGGATCCGGTCCGTACGATGCGGGTGGAGTAGGCGCTCGTCATCCCTCGTCAGGGGGGGAGCTCCGACCTCGGGCAGCGACACCTCCAACGTTCCGTCAGCGAGTCACCCGTGCTTCCCACGAGGGCACGCCTTCTTCCCATTTGTTGTGGGTCAACCTTACCGTGGTGCCGTCCGCTATCCGATAGGCGTACATGTCGCCGTAGCATTGGCCTCCGAATGCCACCGACTGCACGAGCGGTTCCTCATCGTTCGTCCCGCCCATCTCCGAGGAGTAGATAAGCCACTGTCCATCAGGTGAGAACGCAGGATGACCCTCCTGCACCTCATTGCGCGTCACGCGGCGTATCCGACCTGGCCGTCCGTCCGGATCCAGGTCGAGGAGAAAGATGTCGTACACGTTCGCGGACGGCCCATCGGTTTCGGAGAGGAACGCGAGCAGGTCGGCCGTGGGTGAGAACACGGGGAACGCGTGGTTCGCACTGTCGCTGAGCAGACTCCTTGGCTCACCTCCGCCAGCGTCGACCAGATAGAGGTCGAAGCGGCCGCCTCCTCCATGGCGATACGCGACCAGGTTGCCGTCACGCGAGATTGTTGGCTCGGCGTCGTTCCCCGGCGAGTCCGGTGTGAGGTTCTGTAGTCCGGTTCCATCGCTCCGGATCTTCCAGACATCGGCTTCCTGCGCGGGACCGGCACCTGGCTGTGATCGGCCGCGTCCGAGGACGATCCACTCGCCGTCTCGCGACCAGCTCGCACTCGTCGACACGAGCTCCATCTCACCCGGAAGCGGCACGCTGGGCAATCGAGTTCCGTTCAAGCGGAAGAACTGCAGCTCGGCGACGAATGGAGCACGCACGAGAAGCACGTCTCGTTGTGGATGCAGCAGCGCCACCTGCTGACGAACTGGATACAGCTCGATCGTCCGGTCTGAGAGATTCCTTCGGAAGGGAGCACCAGGCGCAAGGAATACGCCGTCGCGGAACATCGACGCGGGACTGACGACCTGTCCGAGCGGAACGCCGGGACTCGTCGAGCCGTGCACAATAATGCTGCCCGTGGTCGGACCGCGCGTCGGCTCCCAGTAGCTATGGGTCGACGAATCGCTCTCCAGGCGCACGTCCGAGCCGTCGCGATTCACTGACGCTATCTGCCACACGCCGCCGCGAGTCTTTCGAGAATACACGATCCGGCCGTTTGGGAGATACTCCGGTGAAAGCGCCAGCGACTCGTCAGGCGTCAACAGGCGCTGATTCGACCCATCCGGTTTGGTGGCCCAGATGCGTGCCTCGGGGCGAGACCAGCCGTCATTGATTCCCTTCACGCGCCCGGCGGAACGCGTGTCACGCTGTGAATAGAAGACGATGGTCCCGCCGTCCGGGGACCACGATGGTGACCCATCCCACCCCGGAGCATCCGTAAGGCGCCGGGTGACGCCGCTGGTCAGGTCAAGCAAATAGATATCCCCATCACGAACTCTTCCAATAGGCCGCGCGTCGTTGACTGGTGAGTCGCGATTCGAGCTGAAGGCCAGCGAACGGCCGTCCGGCGAAAAGGCGGGGCGAAAGTCACCGCCGGCGTGTTGCGTGAGGTTTTTCGCATCGGAGATTCGCAGCGGTCTTTCGGGACGGAACGGCGCGATGTAGATGTCGGCGTTTCCGGAAGCCGAGCTGACGAAAGCGATCGAACGGCCGTCTGGAGAAAACGCAGCCTGATCTTCGAGTCCTTCACCCTCGATGAGCAGTCGAGGAGTACCGCGACGGCGCAGGTCGACCACATAAAGGCCCGGATCACCATCCTGCTCCGAGCAGTAGACCAACCAGCGTCCGTCGGGCGAGAGGACTGGGTCGTAGTGGAGACCGGCACCAGTTGTGAGCTGCTCAGGTGGCTCGCCCGGCTGTGTAAAGAGATAGAGATTCCAGTTACTCGGCCTGAATGTTGTGTAGGTCACCCGGTCTGCCGCCGACTGACTCGATGCTTGTTGCAAAGGCTGCGAGGGTGCCGAGCCGACACCCGCGAGAACGCACGGTACCACACATGCCCTCACGAACCGCGCGCGGCCGGAAGTCCGTTTGATCATCGCATCGAACTCCATTAAGAATGGGAGGGCGGAGGCGGCCAAAGGGTTGTGCCAGACCATGGGAGCGGAGTATGGCCAAGCTCGTGTTCGGAATGAACCAGTCGCTGGACGGCTACGTCGACCATATGGCGTTTGCGCCCAGCCCCACACTCTTCCGCCATTTCATTGAAGAGGCACGGGCGCAGGCTGGCAGTGTCTACGGTCGTCAGATGTATGAGATCATGCGTTACTGGGATGACGATCATCCTGAATGGAATGCCGAGGAACATGCTTTCGCGGCGGCGTGGCGACACCAGCCGAAATGGGTCGTCTCGCGCACGCTGACCTCGGTCGGCCCTAACGCGCGCCTCGTCAGGGATGATCTCGAGGGCTCCATCCGGGAGCTGAAGGCCGAGCGCGACGGCGAGATCGAAGTTGCCGGTCCGACCCTGGCGCAAAGCCTCACCGACCTGGGCCTGATCGATGAGTACCGCATCTATCTCCACCCCGTCGTGCTTGGTCACGGCAAGCCATACTTCGCCGGACCCCGGCCGCCGCTCCGTCTTGCGAGTCATGATCGGGTTGGCGAGGATGTGCTGAGGTTGACCTACGTTCCTGCTTGA
>CAMPKM010000404.1 GCA_946887155.1 uncultured Gemmatimonadota bacterium | reverse complement strand
GCACCGTGTACCGAATGCGCGCGACTGTGACCGCGGCACCGACGATTGGCTTGCCGGAATCCGTGACTACCCGGCCAGTCAACTCCGTCTGCGCCGCACCCACGTTGGCGAAAGCCAGCATTCCACCTACGGCCAACCACCACGACTGACGCACAAGGTTCATGTCGACTCCGGAAGGATCTCCCTTTATTTGCTCCACAACAGGACAACCCCGCAACTGCCCTGAGCAGCGATCCCCTTCCCCGAATCGCTCACGACTCGCCCACGCAGTTCACTCTGCGCGCGCGACTCGAGCGGCCAGAACATGGTCGCCAGCACGAGCGTCGCCAACGTCGATAGACCGAATCGAGTCACAATGCTGCCACGAAGGAGTTTTTGATTCCCCGATTCCCGATTCCCGATTCCCTATTCCCTATTCCCGATCACTTCGTCCAGATCAGGACCACGCCGCAGGTCCCGTCGACCGGCATGTACTGCGCTGGCGCGTTCAGGGCACTGGGATAGATCTCGACGCCGGCAATGTGATTCGGAAGCGCCAACTCATTGACCGCCATGTCTCGCCCATTGCGCGTGCCAACGATCCGGATGTTGTCGAGATACACGGTCATCTTGCACGCATTTCTCCCCAGAATAATCTCGCCCC
Organism: uncultured Gemmatimonadota bacterium; assembly: GCA_946887155.1. Next base: position 2,869 of record CAMPKM010000404.1, on the reverse strand, counting down.
GCGGATCACCGGCTGGACACGTGATCGACACCCGGCCACATACGCGAATGCCGGGGAATCCCTCGACCATCTGGGTGATCCAGTTCGGCTTCCGGCGATCGATATCCTCTGGCGTGATGAAGTAGCCTCGGCTCCCGCCCCGTTCGTAATCCTTCATGCGTCCATAAAATCCGTACGTGTCGAGCGATCGAAACGAACTCGCCCCGGTCACGGTCACGCCTTTCAGCGCCACTGGAATCGGCTTCATCGTTATGCGGAGCGCGGTGTCGGGCCGCTCCGTCAGGCGGAACTCCACAGCCTCGAAGCCGATCCGCCTGACGACCAGGGTCATCGACGTCGGCAGGGCCGGCACCTGGAATCGCCCCGAGTCGTCCGCCATGAAACGCTGGCCGAAGTTCACCTGGACGTTGGCGTACGAAAGCGGCGTCCCGGTTTCGTCGGTCACGAGCCCGGCCACCACCCGGTCGGACGGATTTACCTCGGGTAGTGGCGCGTCATTCGATATCAGCGTGAACTCACGTACGACTGGACTTCGACCCAGCAGGACAGTGGCCGAGTCGGTGCGGTAGTCGGGGGCCGAAAAGAGCAGGCGGAGGGAGCTTCCACGCTGCCCGGCCACCGCGAACCGGCCATTGGAATCCGCGCGGACCTGGAAGCCCACCGCTGGCAGGGTGACTACCGCTCCCAGTATCGGCGCGCCGGTCGAATCCACCAGGCGCCCGCGCACCTCGGACTGCGCGGTAAGCGCCGCAGGCACCAGAAGCGCCCCGTAAACCGCCACCAGCCCGCGGATTTGCCTGCTGGCCATCGCGCGCCCCAAGTGGAAAGCCCGCGACGTTACCCGGGCCGGACCGTAATGGTTCCAGCCTCAAGGACGTGACGACACGACGTCGGTCTATTTGGTCCAGATCAGCACAACTCCACAATTGCCGTTCATCGGCTGGAATTCCGGCGGCGCGCCGTTCCCTCGCGGGTAGATCTCCATCGCGGCGACCTGACTCGGCACCACGAGCTCATTGATGTAGTCGTCGGGTGAACTACCAGGTCTGCCCACAATTTTCACCCGGTCCAGATAGACCGTCATCACGCAGCGATACAGTCGTGCCGTGCCAATGTCACCGCCAATGGCAAGGATGCACGTCTTGTCAGGACCGCCGGGCCGCGGTTTGCATGGTGCGCCAACGAGGAGGTCCTGCCTCGAGCCGCGGACGCTGCGTTTGAGGAAGACCGCCGGAACGCCCTCTGCCATCTGGGTAATCATGCTGGGTTTGCGAAAGTCGAAATCTTCCGGCGTCATGAAGTAGCCGTGGTTCACGCCTCGCTCGGCATCGCGCATTCGCCGATAAAACCCATTGAGATCGAGCGATACAAAGGCGGCACGGCCCGTAATTCGTTGTTCCGGAAGCGCGGTGGCCAACGCGGTCAGGCGCACCCGGATCGCGGTATCCGGCGGCGCCTCCAGGATCAGTTCTTCCGGTGAAAACCCGATCCGCCTGACGATCAACGAAAACCGCTGCGTGGGCAGTGGCATCGTGAACCGACCAGAATCGTCCGCGATGAAGCGATGCCCGCCGTTGACCTGAACAGTGGCGTACGAGAGCGGCGCTCCTTCGCTGTCGGTGACACGACCACGAAGAACCCGATCCGACGGATTGGGCTCCGGCAGCGCGGTCGCCTCGGATACCAGCTTGAACTCGCGGCTCACGCCCGAACGACGCGGCAACGTCACCGCGCCGGTGTCGGCTCGATATCCTGGCGCCCGAAGCGAAAACACGAGCGTCGAACCCGGAGTGCCCGACAGCACAAAGGCCCCTGAGGAATCGGTGCGTACCGAATAGCGAATGCTGGCCAGTGTGATCGTCGCGCCGGCAATCCCAACGCCCGTCTCGTTCACGACTCGGCCGCGCAATACGGTTGCACTCTGGGGAAGCACGGCGAGCGGCGTGCACACGCTCGCGAGAACGAGACCGATCCACTGGCTTGAAGCCATCGGCATCCCCTGTAACGGTAAGCCCCGGGCGCTCAGCGACCGGCGTGGCTACACCGAGGCAAAAGTCGAGTTCCCCAGACCTAGACACCCTCCCGGCTCGGCCACCTATTGGCGTGTTCACCTGCCCGTGTGCCGCCTGCCAACTGCCTACCGTGCCCGATGTTAACCCCTGAAATACGCGACGCAATCGACGACATCACCCTCGATGAGCCCTGGTCGCTCATCGAGCGATTCACCACGCTGCGGCGCGAGCACCCGGACGACGTCCAAACGGCCTCCGATGAAATCGTCGCCCGCCTCCGAAAACACGACGTCCCCGTCGAAGTCCACGAACCCGTCGTTTTCCTCAGCCTCCCTGGCCAGGCGTCGGTGAAGACCGGCAACGCCACATTCCGCGCCAAGCCCATGGCCATGAGCGTCGCGCAACCACGTGGCCTCACCGCGCCCCTCGTCTACGCGCCGGCTCGTTATGCACGCGGCGCCGACGAACTCTTCTCGCGTAACCTCATCGGGGCCGACGACATCGACTTCCATGGAAAGCTCGTCGTCACCGAAGGCTTCGGCATGCCCGGCAAGGTCTCCTTCTTCGAAGCCCGCGGCGCGCTCGGCATGATCGCCGTCAATCCGGGGAAAAACGCGCACTGGGGCATCTGCACCACCGTGTGGGGAACGCCCGACCTTCGCGACCTGCCGCGCAAGCCGAAAATCGCGGTCGTCGCGGTCAACAATCCCGACGGGCAGCAGCTCATCGAGGCGGCGAAGCGCGGAGACGCGGCGACGCTGACCACGGACCTGACCGAGGGCTGGTTCACGTCGCCGGTCCCGGTCGTGACCATCCCGGGCACCGAAGAATCAGAGCCGTTTGTCCTCCTGCACGGC
>CAMPKM010000403.1 GCA_946887155.1 uncultured Gemmatimonadota bacterium | reverse complement strand
GATTCGATCGACCGCAACTGGCTTTCGACGGCGCGCTCGGCGGCCGTCTGCATGTCGAGATCGAGCGTGGTGTAGACCTTCAGCCCCTGCTCGTAAAGCCGATCGCCAAAACGTTCGTGCAGGGTCTGCCGGACCCATTCCGCAAAGTACGGCGCGATCTCGCCCGACTCCACGCGGCGCGCGAGCGCCAGCGGGTACGCCTTGGCCAGGCTCGCCTGCATGTCGTCGACCGTACCCTCGCGACGCATCAACTCGATGATCGTGTTGCGACGCTGGACTGCGCGTGCCGGAAAGCGGCGTGGATTGTAACGCGTCGGCGCTTTGGGGATGGCGGCGAGCGTCGCCGCTTCGGCGACGTTGAGATACTTCACCGGCTTGCCGAAGTACCGCTGCGCAGCCGTTTCGACGCCATGGGCACCCGAGCCGAGGTTGATCTGGTTGAGGTACAACTCGAGGATCTTTTCCTTCGGGTACCGCCGTTCGATGCGACGGGCGACCTTGATCTCCTTCAGCTTGCGCACCGGAGATTTTTCGCGCGTGAGCTTGTTCGGGAAGACGTTGCGCGCGAGCTGCATGGTGATCGTCGAAAACCCCTCGACGAACGAGCCGGCGCGGAGGTTGGTGAGCGTCGCGCCCGGGATGCGGAACCAGTCAATACCGCGATGCCGGTAGAAGCGCTTGTCCTCCGTCACGACGAATGCTTCCTGAACGATTCGCGGGATTTCTTCGAGCGTCGCCAGCGTACGACGTTCCATGCCGAGTTCGGCGATGAAGCGCCCGTCGATCGCGAACAGCCGCGAGGTCTGGCGGGGCTGGTACCGTTCGAGGACGTCGATCGATGGGCAACGCGAGCCGCGGCAGACCAGCGTCCAGGCAGCAAGGCCGAAGCCGGCGACAAACGTGAAGCCGGCAGTAATGACGTATCCCAGCCAGCGCGTGAAGCGTGGGTACCTCTTCACGATCGTGGCGATGCGTCCTGGGCGCTTCGAGGAAGGCATTTCGGCCATGGCTCCCGTAACCTAGCGAATGAGCCGACCTGGACCCAGAGAGCAGGAAAGATCGATCATGCGAATCTCATGGCCTCGCAGAGACCGGCTCCGTCTTCCTAGTTTTGTGCATGACGTCACGACCGTTTCTCGAAGAGCTCGCCTGGCGCGGGCTGCTCGTGCAGCATACCGAGGGAGCTCCCGAGGCCCTGGCCGCTGGCCAGGTGACTGGATACTGCGGTTTCGACCCGACCGCGGACAGTCTCCACGTCGGGAACCTGGTGCCGATCATGGGACTCGTGCACCTGCAGCGCGCCGGCCATCGCCCGATGGCGCTGGTGGGTGGAGGCACTGGGCTCATTGGCGACCCCAGTGGGCGGGCGAACGAGCGACCGCTGGCTGATACCGGCGTGATCGAAGCGAACGCGGGGAAGATTCGCGACCAGCTCGAGCGCTTCCTGGATTTTTCCGGTTCGAGCGCGGCTCAGTTACGGAACAACGCGGACTGGCTCGTCCCGCTACCGGCGGTCGATTTCCTGCGCGATGTCGGGAAGCACTTCAGCGTGAACTACATGATGGCGAAGGACTCGGTGAAGTCCCGGCTCGAGGATGGGATCACGTTCACCGAGTTCGCCTACATGCTGCTCCAGGCGTACGACTTCCTCGAGCTGCACCGTCGGTATGGGGTGACGTTCCAGATCGGCGGCAGCGACCAATGGGGCAACATCACCGCCGGCACGGAACTCGTCAGGCGGAGCATTGGTGGATCGGTGCACGGCGTCACATTCCCGCTGGTCACGCGCAGCGACGGGGCGAAGTTCGGCAAGTCCGAATCGGGCAACGTCTGGCTCGACGGGGCCCGGACGTCGCCGTACCGGTTCTACCAGTTCTGGATCAACGCCGACGACCGTGACACGGCGCGATTCCTGCGTTACTTCACGCTGATGAATCGCGAGGAAGTCGAGGCACTCGACCGCGCGATCGCCGAGCGGCCGGAGACTCGTGAGGCGCAGGCGGCGCTGGCGATGGAGGTCACGGCACGCGTCCACGGCGAAGACGCCGCGGGCACGGCCAGGGACGCGTCACGCATCCTGTTCGACCGGCAGGCCGACCCGCGGTCGCTCACCCCCGCCGCGCTGCAGATGCTGCGCGACGAAATTCCGTTCCGGCGACTGCAGGCGGTACGGGACGTCACCATCGGCAACGGCGATCAGGTGCAGGCATCGGTCGTCGACATGCTCGTGGAGACCGGCTTGGTGAAGTCCCGGGGTGACGCAAAGCGGCAGATCCAGCAGGGGGCGGTGACGGTGAATGGCCGGCGGTTCGGCGCGGACGAGCTGTCCGTCGGCGCCGGCGAAGCGATCGCCGGCGTGTACTTCCTCATTCGCAAGGGCGCCCGCGACGTGGCGCTCGTCGAGCTGGCATGAGCCGGGGGCACTGACCGACGTGTCCTCCCTCCAGGACCAGCTCCAGGCCGCGTTAGGCGCGTCGTACCGCCTCGAGCGGGAAATCGGCGCCGGCGGCATGGCGACGGTTTTTGCCGGCGTCGAGACGTCGCTCGGCCGCCGCGTGGCCATCAAGGTCCTGCAACCGGAACTGGTGGCCGAGCTGTCGATCGACCGATTCGCCCGCGAGGTGCGGCTCGCCGCGCAGTTGCAGCAGGCGAACATCGTCCCGCTGCTGTCGGCCGGGGAGGCGGGCGGGTTCTCGTATTACACCATGCCGCTGGTGGAGGGCAGCTCGCTGCGCGCGAGGGTGGCCACCGGCGTGCCGATTCCACTGCCCGAGGCCGTGTCGATCCTCAAGGACGTGGCGCGCGCGCTGGCCTACGCCCATCACGCCGGTGTCGTGCATCGCGACATCAAGCCGGACAACGTGCTCATTTCCGGCGGCACGGCGGTGGTGTCGGACTTCGGCATCGCCAAGGCCATGGACGCGGCGCGAACCAGCAACGTGGCCGGGGGCATGACGATCACCAGCCCGGGTTCGTCGTTAGGTACGCCGGGGTACATGGCGCCGGAGCAGGTGGCGGGCGACAACATGGACCACCGCGCGGACATCTACGCGTGGGGCGTCCTGGCGTGGGAACTGCTCGCGACGCGGCACCCGTTTTCGACACGGACCACGCGCCAGGCCATGCTGGCGGCGCACCTGACCGAGCCGGCGCCGGCGATCCTGGAACACGCGCGCTCCGTGCCGCCGGCGCTGGCCGCGCTGGTCATGGCCTGTCTCAACAAGGATCCGGACCGCCGTCCGCAGTCGGCGGGGGAGCTGCTGGCCGTACTCGACGGCGTGGCCACCCCGGTGGCCGTCTTCCGGTCGCCCGCCAGGCCATGGCGGCGCATGGCGCTGGCCGCCGCGCTCGTCGCTGGCGTCGTGCTCGCGGTATGGCTTCCGTCCCGCATCCGGGCAAAGAGCGGATCGGCGCCGGTTGATGGGCGGCCGTCCGTGGCGGTCATACCGTTCGAAAACATTGGCGGCGACCCCGCCCAGATTGTTTGCGTTGTCCGCGGTGAGGCTTTTAAC
>CAMPKM010000402.1 GCA_946887155.1 uncultured Gemmatimonadota bacterium | reverse complement strand
CGTCGAGCGGGCCTAACGACTCGTACACTGGTATGGCCATGGAGGCAAAGAGCGCCACGCTGTCGCGTTTTCCTTCCTCCGACAGTCGCATGATCCGGTCGAAGAGCCGGCTGGCGCGTTCCTGCGGGGTCATCGACGCGATGTCCACCGCCGGCGCGCCGCCCGCGGCCGGCGCCGTTGCGACGGCGGGAGTGTTCTGTCCCGCGCGCTGTGCGGCAAAAACCACCACCAGCGTCACGAACGCGAGACCGCCAGCGATCCACGGGAGATTGTTCCTGGCGACCGGCGTTTCACCGGGGCGGGCTTTCGTACGACGCGGGACGGATGCGCGGCCTGCTCCCGCCGGCGCGCCACAGTCATGACAAAATTTCGCGCCCGGCGTCAACGCCGCACCACAGTTCGCACAGGCCGCTTCCCGCACGACCGCTCCGCACTCGGAACAGAAACGTCCCGCGGCGGCAGCGCCGCATGACGGACAGGGAATGGGGTCGACCGGGCGTTGTGATTGCGACATCAAGGTTCGGGGATTCCGGAGCCCACAGTATAGCGAGGGAATCCGCTGAGGTCGCGTCAGAGCACGCTGCGAACGCGCTCCGCGCTCACGTTCGCGCCGCAGAGGACGACCGCAACGGGGCCGGTGAACGTCGTCCGCCGTTCGGCGACCACCGCTACGGCAACGGCAGCCGCTCCCTCGATGAGCATGTGTTCTTCTTCGATGGTCTGCCGCATGCTGCGGGCGATGTCCGCTTCCGGAACCTCGATCCACTCGTCGACGAGGTCGCGGCAGTACGGGAACGTGATGCTGTCGATTTCGACGCCACCCGCCGTGCCGTCCGACAGCGTCGGCTCCGACGGAAGTTCGAGGACGTGTCCGGCGCGAACCGATTCCGCCATCACCCGAGAATTGATTGGCTGCGCTCCGATCACGCGAATACCCGGTCGATGATACTTGAGGTCCGCGGCTACGCCGGCGATCAATCCGCCACCGCCGACAGCGATCACCACGTACGCGAAGTCGGCGAGCTGCCGCCGCAACTCCACGCCGATTGTCCCCTGGCCGGCCACCACGGTGAGGTCATTGTAGGGCGAGAGGTATTCCTGGCCGCGTCCGGCCGCGACACGGCGCGCTTCGAGCTCGGTGTCGAGTCCGTCGGTGCCGAACCTGACGACGGTCGCGCCGAGCCGTTCCATCGCACCGACCTTCACCGGCGACGCAAAGTCGGGCACGTACACCGTTACCGGGATGCCTAACGCTTTCCCGGCATGGGCGACCGCCACGCCGTGGTTGCCGGAAGACGCCGCCACGACCCCCCGGCGGCGAGCCTCATCCGGCAGGTTGAGTAGGCGGTTGGTGGCCCCCCGTACCTTGAACGAGCCGGTGACCTGCAGGTTCTCGCACTTGAGCCAGACGTCGGCGGCCGCGCGAGCGCTCAATGCCGGCGAATGCACCAGCATCGTTTCACGCACGTGTGGCCGCAGCTGCCGCTCGGCGGCGGCGATCATCTCGACGAGCGGCGTGTTCACGATGGCGACCAGTCAGTATTTCAGCAGGTAGTTCTCTAGCTCCCAGGCGGTCACCTGGGTGATGTACTCCCGCCATTCGGCGCGCTTGGCACTGAGGAAATGCCGGGCGACGTGCTCGCCAAGTGCGGCAAGGATCACTTCGTCCTTTTCGAGCTCATCGCAGGCCTCGTTCAGGTCGTGTGGCAAGTCATCGATCCTGAGCCGGCGTTTCTCCCGGTGCGACATCTCGAAAATGTTGGTGTCGACCGGTTCACGATGATCGGCCTTGTTGGCGATGCCATCGAGGCCCGCGGCCAGCATCACGGCCAGCGCGAGGTAGGGATTGGCGGAGGGGTCGGGCATGCGTACTTCGACGCGAGTGCCTGCGCCACGGCGCTCGGGCACGCGAATGAGCGGCGAGCGATTGCGCATGGACCACGCCACGTTGACCGGGGCTTCGTATCCGGGCACGAGGCGCTTGTACGAATTCACCAGGGGGTTCGTGATGGCGGCGAACCCGCGCACGTGCTGCAGGAGGCCGCCAATGTAGTGCAACGCAATCTCGCTCAGCTCCCACTGCGCGCCGGATTGCCAGAACGCGTTCGTGCCATCATGGAACAGCGACTGGTGCGTGTGCATACCGCTGCCGTTCTGCCCGAAGATCGGCTTGGGCATGAACGATGCGACCAGCCCGAATTGCTGCGCGACGTACTTCACGACGAACCGGAATGTCGTGATGTTGTCGGCGGTGGTGAGTGCGTCGGCGTAGCGAAAGTCGATCTCGTGCTGTCCGTGGGCGACCTCGTGATGCGCGGCTTCGACCTCGAATCCCATCTGCTCGAGCGCATCGACGATGGCGCGACGGGCGTCTTCGCCGAGATCGGCCGGTGCGAGGTCGAAGTAGCTGCCGACGTCGTGCGTGGCGGTCGTGGGTTCGCCGCGTTCACCGGGCTTGAAGACGAAAAACTCGGCTTCCATGCCGGCGTTCATCGTGAATCCGAGTTCGGCCGCGCGGGCAATCTGTCGCTTCAGGACACCGCGCGGATCGCCGTCGAAGGGGGTGCCATCGGGTCTCGTGATGTCGCAGATGAGGCGCGCAACGCGGCTTGCGGGATCACCCCACGGAAAAATCCGGAACGTCGACAGGTCCGGAGCGAGCAGCATGTCCGACTCTTCGATACGAACGAACCCCTCGATCGAGGACCCGTCGAACATGATGTCGCCGGCGAGCGCCTTCTCGAACTGCGAGCGCGGAACCTCGACGTTCTTGTTGACGCCGAGGATGTCGGTGAACTGCAACCGCAGGAAGCGCACGTTCTGCGCCGTCATGAGGCCGAGCAGTTCCTGGCGCGTAACGCCGGTGCGGGCGGAAGCGGTCAATGAAAGAGGGGCTGGCGCAGAGAAAAGGGGTCAGACGCCATTTCCCCGGATACCGGGGAATGGTGTCTGACCCCTTTTTGGTCAGACGGGGAAGAGCATCTCGCGATACTTCGGGAGCGGCCAGGCGTCGTCGGCCACGAGCAACTCCAGCGCATCGCAGGCGGCACGGACTGCCGACATGATGTCGGCGCCGTCGTTGGTGAGGAGCACGGCAGCCTTCGTCAGGTCGTCATGCATCTGTTCGGCGCGATCACGGACCTTCACCAGCTGGTCGCGCTTCGTCTTGAGCAGTTTGGCCAGCTTGCCGACCTCGTTGGCCCGGTCCACCTGCGGGATTTCCCTGATCCCAGCCGCCTTGGCCTGGGCGGCGCTGCCGGCGAGCGCGCCGGCGTAGCCGTACGCCGCGGGGAGGACCAGCGTGTCGACCATCTCGCCTAACGTATGCATCTCGATCAGCATGTCCTTGATGTACCGCTCGATGCGCACGTGGTACCGCGATTCCAGCTCGGCTTCCGTCAGCACGCCCATGCCGACGAGGACCGTATGTGCCTTCTTCGTCGTCAGCTCGGCCAGCCCTTCTGGTGCGCGCCGCTAGTTGGGCATGCCGCGCCTCGCCGCTTCCTTCACCC
>CAMPKM010000401.1 GCA_946887155.1 uncultured Gemmatimonadota bacterium | reverse complement strand
CCTTTTTTCTGAAGCTCCTGCTTCGATCGATGCATCGCAGGACCGGTCAAGACGGAGTAACGCAGGTGTTTCGATTCAGCCAAAAGGGATTTGCGTTCTCCGCTGATGCTCCCGCGACACCCTGGGGGCTCCTCGTCAGCGTCACGGAGGTGAAGGATGCGTTTCTCCTCACTGACTCGATGTCGAACCATCCTGTATACGTCCCCAAGAACGCTCTCTCGCACGAGGAACTCGACAACTTGCGCACGATGTTCAGGACCGAGTTCGTGTCTCGCTCCAAGAAGCTGAGGCTCCTGCCGTCCGGCTAAGCCACTACGTCACAGCCAGCAAAGGACGAGATACCTGAGCCCGGTTCACGATCAGTGGTCCGGCTAGCGAACCTGAAGGGAACGACCGAGTTTGTGACTGCATACGAACGTCTCCAGGTATCCCGCAGCGCCGGAGCATCTCATGACACAGATCACCGACCTTCTCGCGCAAACTGGCGGCATCCAGTCCATGGCGAATGAACTTGGCATCAGTGAGGGCGAAGCATCAGCCGGCGCGGCGGCATTACTGCCTGCCATCCTCGGTGGATTCAAGAAGCAGGCGCCAACGCCGGCGCAAGGCGCTGGTGGACTTGGCGGCCTTCTGAATTCGCTCGGTGGCGGCGGACTGCTCGACGATGTGCTCGCCTCTCACCCGACCAATGTCGGGCGCGGCAACGAGGTGCTCGGCCAGATCTTCGGCTCGAAGGACGTCAGTCGGCAAGTGGCGCAGAATGCATCCGCGACCACGGGGCTCAACCCCAGCCTCCTGAAGAAGATGCTTCCCATTCTGGCCATGATGGCCGCCGGATTCATGGCGAAGCAGCGATCCGCAACGCCGGAAGCGCCAGGGAAAGCCGCGCCCAAAGGCGGTCTCGGGTCCCTGCTCGACGCGGACGGAGACGGGAATGCGCTCGATGACATCCTGCGCATGGGCCAGCGGTTCATTCGTTAGGCGTACTGGCCGGCCGCTGGCATTTTACCGCATCGGCGGCGGTGCTCCCATGGGGCACCGCCGCTCAAACCGCGCGGCCCTGGACTAGCGAAACCGATGCGTGTTGCCGGAGCGATGCACGGCCAGCGCCACGCCCGTCACTGCGGCGGCGGCTGCAACCGCCACACCGATCTGCTTCGCCGCCTTCGTGACCTTCGCCCTCTTTCGCTTCCGCTGCTGGCGGTTCACGATCTCCTTTACGGTCTGCGCCGCCGCGATCGTCACAGCGGCCGCGCGCGTCGTGCGGTCTGAAATCAGCAAAGCGTTTTTCGACAGCACGGACGCCTTCTTTGTCGCCATCGCCGCCAGTTTGCTGGCCTTCTTCACGGCCTTCCGAACTCGCGTATTCATTGCATCGCCTCCCGCTCCCGCTGCGAGCTGTTTGGTGCTCGACTCGACGGGCCCACAATCCGGATGACTCCAGGTCGTCGCCGGTCGTGGGACCGTCGACCGACTGTCGCCCCTATCGGAAACGACGCGTCGGCTTGCGTGCGTTTCGAACTGCGAGCGCGGCGCCTGTCACCGCTGCCGCCGCTGCGAGGCCGACGCCGACCTGCTTCGCGGCCTTCGCGACCTTGGCCATCTTCCGCTTCCGCTGCTGCTTTTTCACCATGGCGGTCACGGCCTTCGTGGCGGCGCGCGTCATGCTGCTCGCGCTCTTTGACGCCGTTGTCGCAGCCCGCGAAGCTTTCTTTGAGGCCGTCCCTGCCAGTCGTTTTGCCTTCTTTGCCACCTTGCGTACTCCGCGCGTATTCATTCACGCCTCCGGTTGGGCTTCCTGTGAATTGATCCGTTCACACATGTAACCCCGTAGTCGTCACACGTTTCCGTCTGCTTCGATACGGACTCATCTGGCGACCGCAGGAACGTAGGCACACCTTGGGGCGACCACAACCGCCCCTGCCATGACCAACGCTGGTCGCGTTCCTCGCTGGTTCTCGATCGGAGACGTCAACGCGTTCTTCGGGCTCATGCTCGATAACGTCGTGAACCTCGCTGTCCTGGCGGGGATCCTCATCGGCGGATTCGGCTTCCCGGCTGACATTGTATTCACCCGCATGTTTCCCGGTACGGCGTTAGGCGTCCTGCTGGGCAACCTGGTCTACACCGTGATGGCCATCCGCCTGGCTCGTCGCACCGGACGGGACGATGTCACCGCCATGCCGCTCGGCACCGACACGCCGTCGACGATCGGTGTCGCGCTCGCTGTGCTCGGCCCCGCGTTCCTGGCGGCGAAAGCCACGCTGCCCGAGCGTGACGCCGCCATACTCGCCTGGCAAGTCGGCATGGCGACGATGGTCCTCATGGGCGTCTTCAAGGTCGCCATGAGTTTCATCGGCGGACGGATCGGCAAGTGGATTCCCGCCGCGGGGCTGCTCGGTTCGATCGCTGGCGTCGGTGTCGCCCTGCTTGGAGCATTGCAACTGGGTGAGATCTACGCCGAACCGGTGGTCGGGATGATTGCGCTGGGGCTCATTCTCTATGCGCTGGTGGCGCGCATTCGATTTCCGTATCAGGCGCCGGCCGTGCTTGTCGCGGTGACCGTTGGTGCGGTGCTCTACTATGGATTGGGCGCCCTGGGACTCACGGTGCACCCGGTCGCCGTGCCCGAGGCGAGCATGCAGTTCGCGCTTCCCATACCCACCCTTGGTTTTCTCAACGGCTTACCGATTGCCTTACGAGACTACCTGCCGCTGGCGCTGCCGTTTGCGATTCTCACGATCGTGGGTGGCATCAACGTCACCGAGAGCGCCCGTGTCGCCGGTGACGACTACAATACCCGCGACATCCTGTTGACCGAGGCGCTTTCCACGCTCGTCGCGGGCGTCTGTGGTGGCATGAGCCAGACGACGCCCTACATCGGGCATCCGGCGTACAAGGCGATGGGCGGACGGGCAGGATACACCCTGCTCACGGGACTTTTCGTCGGGTTGGGCGGCGTCTTCGGCTACCAGGGCCTGATGGCCGCGCTGCTCCCGCGGCCCGCGCTGGCGCCAGTGCTGCTCTTCATTGGACTCGAGATCACGAGCCAGGCCTACGGTGCGTCGCCAAGAAGGCACATGGCCGCGGTGACGGTGGCGGTGCTTCCGAGCATCGCCGTCGTCGTGCAAATCCTGTTGTCGCAGGTTTACAACGGTGCATTGATGTCGTCGGCGATCGACCCGGCGGGTACGATGCAGGCGACCGGTCTCACCAACCCGGCGTTCATCCAGACGGTGGGCGTCATGATCATGCTCGCCTCGGGCTTCATCGTGACCGCGATGCTCTGGGGGGCCGCGGTGGCCTTCATCATCGACCGCAATGCTGGTGCTGCCAGTATCACGCTCCTGATCTGTGCGGCGCTCTCGCTGTTCGGCTTCATTCATTCAGTGCTACCCAGCGGCGGCATCTACCTGCCCTGGACAATCCCATCCCGCCTGCCGCTGCACTGGACCGCCGCCTACGCTGGCCTGGCCGTCGTCCTCCTGCTCCTCTCCCGCACCACCGCCTACAACGA